>CATZYB010000004.1 GCA_958426095.1 uncultured Lachnospiraceae bacterium | reverse complement strand
CCTGCTCCATCCGGCCAAAGGTATCCAGATCGAGGAAATCTCTCTGCTGTGTTCCAATCTGATCCAGAATCTTTTTGGATGTGGTTGGAAGGAAGGCTTCCAGGCAGACCGCGCCGATACGGATACCTTCAAATAAATTGTAAAGCACTGTTGCCAGACGGTCTTTCTTCGCTTCATCCTTTGCCAGATTCCATGGCTCTGTCTCGTCGATATATTTATTGCAGCGACGGAAAAGTGCAAAAATTTCTGTGATCGCATCGGCCACACGCAGCTTATCCATCTTCGCCGCAGCCTTCACCGGCGTCTCCAGCGCAACCCGTTTTAAATCCTCATCCACAGGTTCATTGACGCCAGGGTTTGTCACCACACCGCCAAAATATTTATTCGTCATGGAAATGGTACGATTGACCAGATTGCCAAGAATATTTGCCAAATCCGAATTCATACGTTCAACCATCAGTTCCCATGTGATAGAGCCGTCGTTGTCAAACGGCATTTCGTGAAGCACGAAATAACGCACGGCATCCACGCCAAAATAATCAACCAGATCATCGGCATAAATTACATTGCCTTTGGATTTACTCATCTTACCTTCACCGACAAGCAGCCAAGGATGACCGAATACCTGTTTCGGCAGCGGAATATCCAGCGCCATCAGCATGATCGGCCAGTAAATTGTATGGAAACGAATAATATCTTTACCGATCAGATGAAGATCGGCCGGCCAATATTTATCCACCATCGGATCGCTGTTCCCGTCCAGGTCAAAGCCAAGTCCGGTAATATAATTGCTGAGAGCGTCAATCCATACATAGATAACGTGCTTTGGATCAAATGTTACCGGAATACCCCATGTAAAAGAGGTTCTGGATACACACAGATCCTGAAGTCCCGGCAGAAGGAAGTTGTTCATGATCTCATTCTTACGGGATTCCGGCTGAATAAATTCCGGATGAGTATTGATATACTCGATCAAACGATCCGCATATTTACTCATTCTAAAGAAATATGCCTCTTCCTTTGCATCGATGACCTCCCGGCCGCAGTCCGGACATTTTCCGTCCACAAGCTGACTTTCCGTAAAGAAAGATTCACATGGTGTACAATATTTTCCTTCATAATATCCTTTATAAATATCGCCCTGATCATACAGCTTTTTGAAAATCTTCTGAACCTGTGCTTCATGGTCCGCATCTGTCGTCCGGATAAAACGGTCATAGGATGTATCCATCAAATCCCAGATCCGTTTGATCTCGCCAGCCACGCCATCGACATACTCTTTTGGAGTAATGCCGGCTTCAGCCGCCTTAATCTCTACCTTCTGTCCATGTTCATCCGTTCCTGTCTGAAAACGAACATCATACCCCTGGGCCCGTTTGAACCGGGCAATACTGTCGGCAAGGACAATCTCATACGTGTTGCCGATATGCGGTTTTCCCGACGTATAGGCAATCGCCGTTGTTATATAATAAGGTTTCTTTGCCATTTTTCTTCCTCCCATCAGAATCATATATTCATCATAAGCTAATTTCTTATTATAATATATCCCTGATTTAAACACAAGAAAATTTAACTGAAAATTACCTACATATCCCAGACTTTTTCTGTTATACTAAAAATATCAAACTAAAGGGGGACTAAAAAATATGAAGTTGACCAAAACATTGAAAACCGTAATCATTTCCGCATGCTCGGCTGCGCTTCTTCTCACCGGCTGCGGTTCATCGGCAAATACAACGGCCAACACTGCAAATCAGACATCCGACCAGGGACCGTCCGCCGAGGAAACCTTTGACGAACTGACCCGCGAAATTTTCACAGATTATGCCGGCAGTGACTCTCTGACACTGAATTATACACTGAAAGACCCGTCAGACTACGGCATTGAATTTGAAGAAGCCACCTGGGGCGACGTGCCTCTGAGCGAAGAAGATTTTGCAAAGGAAAAGGCGCAGACTCAGGCTTACCTGGACCGTTTAAATGAAATCTCCGGCCTGACCGGCGACAGGGCCGTGACCTATGATGTGGTTAAATATTATCTTGAAGCGGACCTGGAATCCTACGATTACATTTATCAGACAACAAATTTTGCGCCAATGCTTGGTTTTCAAAGCCAGCTTCCGACAACCATGGCCGAATACCACTTTGATGATGTGAGCGACGTGGAAGATTATCTGACCCTCTTAAATTCTCTTGGCGATTACGTTGACCGCCTTCTCACATTTGAAAACCAGAAAGCGGAAGCCGGATACGGCATGTGTAAATCCGCATTGGAAACTTCTATTGGAGACTGTACATCCTTTATAGAATCTCCGGATACAAACCTTCTTATTGAGGTTTTCCCAGACAAATTAGAAGGACTGGATTTATCCGAAGATGAAAAAAATGCTTACATTGAAAAAAATCACGATGCTGTCATAAATTCCGTTATCCCTGCATATCAGTCCATCGTTGACGGTCTGACTGCCCAGCTCGACACGGCGCCGGAAAAGGGAAATGCAGTTTCCTATGAAAATGGTCAGGAATATTACAAATATCTCTTAAAATCTTCTGTAGGTACTGATAAAACCCCGGAAGAATTGATTGAATTGACCGAAAACAAATTAAACACAGCCATATTCTCTCTTGCTTTCACTATGAACACCAACCCGAATATCTTTGACGACGTGGAAAATGCCGAATATGCCCTGTCTGATCCACAGGAGATCATTGAACATTTTAAATCAACATTTACTGCAGAACAGATGCCGGAGGCTCCGGAAGCCGACTACACTTTGAAAAATGTTCATGAGTCCCTGTCCGAACGTTTGAGTCCGGCTATGTATTTCATTCCCCGGATTGATGATATTTCAAACAATCAGATTTACTTAAATCTTCAAGACAGTATGGGAAATGAATTAATGCCGACATTGGCCCATGAGGGCTATCCTGGACATATGTATCAGATAACCTATTATTATAATACAAATCCTGACCCTATCCGCACCGTCTATGAATCCTCCGGTTATGCAGAAGGCTGGGCTTCTTATGTAGAATCCCTTTCCTATGACTATTGCGGATTTAATGAGGATGTGGCCCATTTCTACAAAACTTTCAATGCGGAAATGTCCCTCAATCTTTACTGCCGTGCAGACCTGGGTATTCATTATGAAGGATGGGATGTGGAACAGACCAAAGAATTCATCCGTCAATATCTGGATTTTGATGATTCGACTATCCAGGAGCTTTATGATGCCGTTCTCTATAATCCGACAAATTACATGATCTACGGTATCGGTATGGACGAAATCATAGAAATGCGTGACACGATGGAAGATCATCTGGATGAAAATTTTGATATCAAAGATTTCCATAAACAGCTCCTTGACCTGGGTCCGGCGCCATTCCCTATTTTACGGAAATATATGCCGGACGCTGCAGACGAACCTGTCGAAGAAACCGCCGCTGAGGCCGCCTGAGTCTCAGAAGGTAAATTCTTGACATTCGCCCGATTGTTGTTTATAGTGGTAAATAGCTAAATTACAATTACTTAAAGGAGGATGTGTCAATGTCAACAAAAGCCTATTATAATATCAACGAAATCGGCGACGGAAAACCTGGATTTTCCAAGACTCGTTCAATTATCGAAGCCGCCTTCTACGGAAATAATGTGGTTAAAGTAAATACTTTAAAAGAAGCCTATGAACTGGCTAAAAATTCTCCGGGAACCATCGTTACAGACATGCCTGTATACCGCGGCGAAGAATTTGGCCTTGAAAAAGACGCAAAAGTTCTTCTCTTCAACGACGGCGCCATCACCGGACGTTATGCGGTTGCACGCCGTATCGCCGGAGAACCGGGCGTAAATTGTGAAGAGTTGGATAAAGTGGCCATGGATGCCGTTTACGAATCCCGTTGGAAAACCATGTATCATGCAGAAGTTTATGCTGGTCTTGATCCTGAATTTATGGTCAAATGCCATCTGCTCATTCCTGAAGGCGAGGAAAATATTCTCTACTCCTGGATGCTGAACTTCCAGTACATGTCCGATGAATATGTAAAGATGTACAAGAACTCCAAACCAGTCGGCGACGGCAAAGAAGCTGACATTTATATTTTCTCTGACCCTCAGTGGAACGGTTCTGACCGTCCGGGAGTCGATTTAAGCTGCCTGAGCGACCCGGCCAAAAAAACATTGTGTTACTTCAACACAGAAACAAACTGTGCCTGCATTCTCGGTATGAGATACTTCGGCGAACATAAAAAAGGAACTCTGACCATGGTTTGGGCTATTGCCAACCGCAACGGCTACGCTTCCTGCCACGGCGGTCAGAAGGAATATACATTAAACGACGGCTCCAAATTCGTAGCTTCCGTTTATGGTTTATCCGGTTCCGGTAAATCCACACTGACCCATGCAAAACATGGCGGCAAATATGAAATCAAGGTTCTGCATGACGATGCCTTTATCATCAACACCGATACCTGTGCATCCATCGCCATCGAACCGACTTACTTTGATAAAACAGCAGATTATCCAACCGGATGCGAAGATAATAAATACCTCCTCACCTCCATGAATAACTCTGCGACCATGGATTCTGAAGGAAAGATTCAGCTTGTCACCGAAGATATCCGTAACGGCAACGGCCGTGCGATCAAGTCCAAGCTTTGGTCTCCAAACCGGGTAGACCGCATTGACTCTCCGGTAAATGCCATCTTCTGGATCATGAAAGACCCAACTATTCCTCCGGTCGTTAAATTAAAAGGTTCTTCTCTGGCTTCTGTTATGGGAGCAACACTGGCAACAAAACGTTCTTCCGCAGAACGTCTGGCCCCAGGTGTAGACCCGAACAAACTGGTCGTTGTACCATACGCAAATCCATTCCGTACCTATCCTCTGGCCAATGACTATGAGAAATTCAAAAAATTGGTAGAAGAAAAGAATGTTGACTGCTATATCATCAACACCGGTGATTTCATGGGCAAGAAAGTACAGCCAAAAGATACCCTCGGTATTCTTGAAGCTATTGTCGAGAAAAAAGCCGAATTTAAACCATGGGGTCCATTCTCTGATATCGAGATCATGGATTGGGAAGGTTTCATTCCGGACATGAACGATGCTGAATACCTGGCTCAGTTAAAAGCCCGTATGATGGACCGTGTAAACGAAATCGAAGAATTCTCCGTATTAAAAGACGGTTATGACAAACTTCCTGATGATGCTTTAGCTGCGATCAAGAAAGTTTTTGATTAATTAAACTAATAACCGGGCTTTATTAAAGAACGCCGTTTAAACCCGTATTCACCTGTGAATCCGGATTTCAACGGCTGTTCATTTTATGCTTATACTTTCAGCTGCCATCCGGCGCTTTGACGCTGCAGTTCAACCATACGGCGATAAAGACCATTCTTTTTCATTAAGCCGGCAGGGGTTCCTTCTTCCGCCACCTGACCATCCGCCAGGACGATGATCTTATCAGCAGCTTCTACAGTACGCATCCGATGAGCGATAACCAATACGGTCTTCCCGGCCAGCAGGCGGGAAAGCGCCTCCTGAATTTTTGTTTCATTTTCTACGTCCAAGCTGGCTGTCGCTTCGTCAAGAAGGACAATAGGCGCATCTTTCAACAAAGCCCGTGCAATAGAGATACGCTGCCGTTCACCTCCGGAAAGCTTTGCACCGTTCTCGCCAATAGGAGTATTATAACCTTGTGGCAAGCGTTTCACAAATTCATCGCAATTTGCTGCTTTGGCCGCCACCTGTACTTCTTCATCCGTTGCTCCGAGTTTTCCAAGACGAATATTTTCCATCACAGTATCATCGAACAATACCACATCCTGAAAGACCATTGAATAATCCCGTAACAGCACTTCCGGGTCCACAGTTGAAATATCCACTCCGCCCACTCGGATCGTGCCTCTGGAAACGTCCCATAGTCTTGCAGCAAGACGTGCACAGGTACTTTTTCCGGATCCGGAGGGTCCTACCAGAGCCGTCACCTCCCCTTCTTTGGCCGTAAAGCTTACATCGTGCAAAACTGCTTTTTCGTCATAGGAAAAGTCTACATGCTCAAAGACAATATCATGTCCTTCCGGTTCAAATTGTTCCGTACCTTCCGCTGCGGGCGTATCGTAGATTTCATTCATCCGGTCAGCAGATATCTGAGAAACAAACATTTCCGCAATAAGCGCCAGACTTTGATCGAATGGGGCGTAAACACGGGTGATAACAAGCAAAAACAGAAACAGAAGCATGAAATCGATGTTTCCGGACAAGATCAGATCAGCGCCCACAAGAATAGTCGTTGCCACGCCAAGCCGCATGATAACGCTGGCCCCATTGACAAAAAGGCCGGTGCCCAGTTCGCCCTGAATCGTAATGCGTTCATGTTCATCAATTTTTTGGTTTAGTCCGCTTAAGATCCGTTCCTCCTGATTCGCAGCTCGAATCTCTCTGACATTTTCCAATGCTTCCTGAATACCGTCAGATACCCGGATTGCAGCGTTTTTTGTCCGTTCTGCATTGCGGGCAGCAATCCTGCGGCTTCCAAACAACAGTCCAAAGGCGGCCGGTACGCCCCACAGGCATGCGATAGCCAACCGCCAGTCGTAAATAAACAAACACACAGCGATAATTGCCGTAGAAATATATGCGCCGTACAAATATCCCAGCACATGAGACCAAACATGTTCCATTCGGTTGACGTCACCCATGATCGTTTCGGTCAGATCTGTCAGATCGCGCCTGCCGAAATATCCCAGCGGCAATTTTCGAAGCCGTTCTGCCAGGCTGAGACGCGTGGCTTTGACCTCATTATAAACTAATCCATAGGTAGCTTTATATTGCTGCAAATGCGTCACGAAGGACAGAAGCAGAAAAAGGAGCAGCAACCCGATATAAAACGCTGCGCCGGGCAATGCATCCCCATCCGTCAGGGTTCCCATAAAGTCAGCCATCAGAAGATACAGAATACTGACGCCTCCCATGACGATCAAATTTACAATGACTGTCCAAAAAGTTCCTTTTTTTGTATTTTGAACGCCTTGCTCCGTCAAAGCATATTTCCGCCTAAATTTTACTCCAAACATTTATTCGGCCTCCTTTTCACTGATGATCTTCCACTGAACCGCCTTGTTATAGTCAGTCCACATTCGGGAATACAGACCTCCGGCGGCAACCAGTTGGGCATGTGTGCCCTGTTCGGCGACATGACCTTCTTCCAGAACAATGATCCTGTCCGCACCGACAACAGTGGACAATCTGTGTGCGATCATAATGACAGTACGATCTTTCGTCAGGACATCAAAGGCTTTCTGGATCAGCACTTCATTCTCAGGATCAGCAAAGGCGGTGGCTTCATCCAACACCACAATAGGAGCATCCTTTAAAATGGCTCTGGCCAATGCGATACGCTGCTGTTCGCCGCCGGAAAGATACGTTCCCCCGGTCCCGATCAGCGTATCGATGCCGTCTGGCAGTTTTTCAAGAATATCCTTGCACTGAGCGGCCATCAAAGCTTCCATCACCTGTTCTCTTGTTGCTTCCGGGCAGGCTGCCCGGACATTTTCCAAAATAGACGCTTTGAACAGGCGACTATTCTGGAATACGAAAGCAACCTGATCCATAAGGACATGCGGATCGATTTGAGTGACGTTTACTTCACCTACTTCCACGGCGCCTGATGTGGCATCCCAAAAACGAGGGATCAGGCTGACTGCCGTTGTCTTGCCGCCTCCGGACGGCCCGACCAGAGCTACCGTCTGTCCCGGCTGAACCGTGAACGAAACGTGGGAAAGCGCTGGGCTTTCAGCGCCATTATAGGTGAAACTCACATCCTTAAATTGAACCTTATTGCTTCGAGGCTGCTGAGGATGACTGGGTGTTTCCAGAATGGGAGCTTCCATCACCTGATTAATACGTCCCAGAGCCGTACTGGCCAGCATCATGCCGGAAGAGGCAAACATGATCTTTGCGAGCGCAGTAGAAATAATGGCGGAAAACACCGCATAGAAAACAAAGTTGGTAACAAATCCGGCAAAATTTCCATTTGCCAGTGCGTCCGGCGCAAGGAACAAAGCTACCGGCACCAGAAACACAAACGCTCCTTCGGTGAAAGTCAAATTGATAGATTGAGGTACTCTGCACACATCCGCCTGGTAATGCTCCGCTTTATTGCTGTAATCTTCAATGGCCTCCTGAAATGCCTTAAACGAATAAACTGTCTGCTGAAAGATTTTTACCACAGGAATACCTCGCACATATTCCGTTCCGGCCTTAGTCATACGATCCTGGGCCGCCTGATATTCCGCTATCAATTCGGCATTTTTTCCGCCCATCATGGAAAACATTGCAATGACTGAAATCACCGCCGCCAAAAGGCAGGCGGCCCCCATACGCCAGTCAAAAACGAACATCATTACCAGCATGGCTGCAAATAACACAACAGTGCCTACGATATCCGCCAGATTATGTGCCAGCAGCGTTTCTGTGTCAGACGCCGCTGCATCCAACCGTCCACGGATCAGGCCCGAAGCATTGGAATCAAAAAATCCCAATGGAGCTTCCATCACACGGGCAACTCCCCGTTTACGAATGTTAGAAGCAGTTCGGAATGCTGCAAGATGTGTACACATCAGGCCTGCAAAATACAGAACAATGCCACCCACTGCAAAGGCAAAGGCTATCCAGCCATACCTGGAAATATTTTGTGCTTGTGTCCATTCAGGAGCCACAGCGATCAGATCTCGAGCGGCCAGCCAGATACAGATATAGGGAGCCATGCTAAGAAGCATAGACACTGCCGACAAGGCCAGCCCCAAAAAGGTCAGGCCCCTGCGGCTGCCCGCATAATCCAGCAGAACAGCCACATCGCTTTTCTTTTCCTGTTTCATCAAACGACCTCCTTATAATAATTAAAATGTTTTGGTTAGCAAAAACTAACCGATGGTTAAAAAAAATAGGGACTACTGTGCGGCGCTCTGTCTATTTAGGAAAACAAAGCGCCCTATATACTACTATATCCCCATTTCCTTCATGGCGACATTAATTTGAGCCACCCTGCAGTATAAAATGCCCGCAGCTTTTCTACATCCCGCATTGACTGTTCTTTGGGTATATCGTGGATCACGATCTCGAAAACACCGCCCAGCATACCGCTGGCAATAATGTGGCACAGAGACTGATCCAGTTCAGGAATATCATTTCCCAGGCGTCGGAGCGTTTCCATATATTTAAAAGTGCTTTCCACTTCTATTTCCACCATGCTATGGACAAAGTTTTCATAGCCGGTGCCCTCCGCCCTGCATATCAGCAATTTCACAGGATCTCGGTGTTCACAGATATACTCCGTCAGCCAATGAATATAAGACCCCGACTCTACGCCCATGTGATCCGGCTGCTTCTCCGCAGGAAGTTCGGAAAAAGAAATATGGGCATCCACGTATCTGCTCATCATCATGGCGGCATGTGGTTCCACAATTGAAGCGAAAAGCGCCTGTTTACTGGAAAAATATCCATAAAAAGCTCCGGTGGTCACTCCGGCACGCTTTACGATCTGACGCAGAGATGCTTCAAGAAATCCCTTTTCCAGAAATTCCTCCATGGCCGCCTGCTTGATTTTTTCCAGTGTATCCAATGTTTTCTCTTCCATCCTTGCCTCCATATAACAATGTTATAATACAACAGGCCATCCTGCTTGTCAAGATAAATCCTGTCTCTGGCCGTTTCTCTATTTTATTTCTTTTTCTTCATAAATTTTTTCAATTTTTTTCGTGTTCCCTTGCTGATATCATGTTCCAGCAAATGGGCTTCTTCCTCTGCATCCGCCGGATTGATCTCCAACATTTCCGTTAAGAATTTATAGACCACTTTATAAGTATCATACACATTCTTACCCGCTTCGAGCCCCGCTTTGGTCAGTCTGATCGTTCCATAATGCTCATGTTCGATATAGCCCTGTTCTTTCAGCGTATTCATTGCCCGATTGACACTGGGTTTGGATATTCCAAGAAGCTGTGCGACATCTGTCACACGAACTTCCTTGTCTTTCTGCTCCAGCACATAGATTTCCCTTAAATAATCTTCCAGCGAACTGGATAAACCACTTTTCATCTTCATCTCTTTCCTCCCGGCTGTCAGACCGTCTTAAAATGATCTCTTAAATTCCGCATCGCCTGTGTCAAGATCCGGCACTGCTCATCATCTAATCCCTGCCGCATGGCCTGAACCATATCCAGATGAAACTGTTGATGCCGCTTATAGGCCCGCCGTCCCTTTTCATCCAGAGATATAAGAACGACCCTCCGGTCCTTTTCACTGCGCGTTCGAATAACATAGCCTTTTTTGACCAGGTTATTCATAGCAATCGTCAATGTCCCCACCGTCACACCGACGAGACGTGCGATCGACGACATATTTTTCGGCTCGCCATCTCCCACAGCTTCAATAATGTGCATATCATTGATGGAAATATCTTTAAATTCATCCCGAATCAGAGAATCTTCCTCAATCTTCATCGTATGGTTAAATAAATGTACCAATACTTCATTCAACTGGCTATATGAATCCATAAATCCCTCTATTCTCCAAACAGCGGCGTTGAAAAATACCGCATATCGTCCCATCCAGCCGTGCTAAATCCTTAGCAGCCTGGATGGCCTCCAAAACATTATTATAAATCATCTGTTGATTCCTCTTCTTACTTTTCCATAATATGAGACGTTTGTATCACATTTTTATAAAATGTCTCCGCCGTGTATCGAACGAAAGCTTCCAGCTCTTCAAGGTTGAACACTTTCATTTTCTTCTCATCGCCTGGCCGCCCCTTCTGACAAATGTCCTCAAGTTCTGCCAATACCCGGCTCAACTGTGAGGCATCCACTTCGCTCATATTCACATTTTCCAAAAACCGATATTTTGGCGGCTGTATATGATATTTATCGACAAGCCAATGGTTACTCCGCGTATAATCCCCATAATAATATTCGGATGAGAAAAACTTCTCAAACGGAATAAATTCACCGGATTCTTTAAGTTCTACCCGATGAATAAAATCTTTCCGCGGTTCTGGCTGCCCTTTGGCATCTTCAAACGTCAAGATCTTCGGCCAATATTCATCCACATACCGCTCATCCAGATATAAATGGGCATAGTATCCCAAAATTACCGGTTCATCCAGACGATGTCCGTACTTTTCCAGAAAGCGTGACAGCTTTGGCGCCCGCGCAATATTCTCCAGGCCCTCCGGCGCCCAAAAATGGGATATGGCTTTATCTTTTCCCAACCGGGTATCCGGAAGGAGATTACCAAGCAAAAATTCCTGTTTCCAGTCAGCATCCGGCTGCACTTCCATATGTTCCATGATCATAGCCGCCTCTGTGAGATGAATAATAAATCCCGGCATATTTCTCCCCTCCCGATTCTTTTTATTTATGATACCACATTTTACAATATTTTTATATACGTAGAATCATATTTTCGGTTTCCCAGTCGTCAAACATTTATATTGGTTAGACCAATTTGTATAATTGATAAAAAACACTCGTTAAACAAATAACTTTTATGGACAAATTGCACAAATTATCATATAATAAAGTAGTCAAACTTTGAGTTTTGAATGATATTATTATAAAGGATTTTTAAAGGAGGACATGTATGAAAACAGTAAACTTTCTTTACGGAAAAACAACACTTGATCTGGAAGTTCCTGACGATACTCCTGTATTGACTTCCAACATCGATGAATTACGGAGCGACAAAAGCGGTTACGATATCGTTGCAGAAGCCATGGAAAACCCTATTGACAGCCCTCGCCTTTTTGAACTTGCAAAAGGCAAACCAGACTGCACGATCATCATCAGCGATCACACACGCCCTGTACCAAGTCAGGACATTTTACCTCATATGATCCGTGAATTGAGAATGGGAAATCCGGATATCAAGATTACGCTTCTTGTGGCTACCGGTTTTCATCGTCAGACAACCATTGACGAGTTAAGAAGCAAACTCGGCGATGCCCTCTACGAAGAATTTAAAGACAATATCGTTGTTCATGATGCTCATGATCCGAAAAGAAATGCCAAAGTCGGCAAATTACCATCCGGTCCGGATTGCATCATTGATAAACTTGCATTAGAAGCATCCCTTCTCGTTGCTGAAGGTTTTATCGAAGCTCACTTCTTCGCCGGCTTTTCCGGCGGACGCAAGAGTATTCTTCCAGGCATCTGTGATGCCGTGACCGTTATGGGCAACCACTGCTCTAAATTCATTGACAGCCCGTATGCCCGTACCGGTATTCTTGACAATAACCCGATTCACGAAGATATGATTGCCGCCGCCGAAATGGCTCATCTGGCATTTATCTGTAATGTTGTTATTGATGAGGACAAGAAAACTGTTGCGGCTTTTGCCGGAAACTTCAACACCGCCCACCGCAAAGGCGCCGATTTCCTTGCGAACTATTGCGTCGTAAAACCGGCTCCGGCGGATATCGTTATCACCACGAACGGCGGCTATCCGCTCGATCAGAATGCTTACCAGTGTTCAAAGGGTATGAGCGCCGGAGAAGCGACAGCAAATCCGGATGCCGTTATAATCATGCTGGCTACTTGTTCCGACGGTCACGGCGGCGAACAATACTACCGTTCCATTGCTGAGGCTGAATCTGCTCAGGCCTTCTATGACCAGTGCATGGCAACGGCTCAGGAAGATACATTACCTGACCAGTGGTGTTCTCAAATTTACTGCCGTATTCTCTGCAAACACAAAGTGCTTTTTGTGGCAGAACCGGAACAGGAAAAAATGATCACAGACATGAAAGCCGAGTACTTCCCAACACTTGAGGCTGCTTATGCGCGTGCAAGGGAACTGAAAGGCGAGAACGCAAGTTTGACCTGCATCCCTAACGGTATCTCCGTTATCGTAAGAGACTGATATCTCTCAAAATATATTGTATATAAAAAAAACAAGGCTCCAGGAGAAATCCCGGAGCCCTCTTTATAAAACAAAGAATTTATTTCTAATTCACTTCCACAGAAGTTACCGTAACAGTCTCAGCGCCTTCAGACAGGTCCCCTGTATAATACAGGGTAATATCTGTTCCTTCCTGCAGTTCACCTATCACATTCATTTCCGCATCCATTGTTGAAAATGTATATCGGGTCCCGCCGCTGGTTCGTATCGTCACCGTGTTCATTGAAGCTTCAACAACAGTTCCGCTGATCCGATCCGCACCAAAGCCATTACTCGACGCACTACTATTCGATGTGCTGCTGTCTGATATGCCATTGTCAGATATACCGCTGCCTGAGCTGTTCACCGTGATCCTGGCCGCCGGAACCAGGTCATCTCCCTCAATATCTCCGGTATACACAACTGTGACCACATCTCCTTCTTCAATATCGGCCGAATCACTGATCACAGCCTCTTCTATTGAAAAATAATAATTTTCGCTGTCTGCAGAATTTTCAATGACCAGCTTCGTTCCCTCGATATATTCCACAACGGTTCCCGACATCTGACTTCCGCGTTCTGACACGCCGTTGGTCGTTCCGCTTCCGGATACGGCATCCGAACTCATCGCAACTACCAGTTCCACCGTCGCGCCGTCCGTTTCCGTCCCCAACAATGTACCGCTGTAAACTACAGCAACGACATTGCCTTCTTTCATCGATTCTCTATTCACTTTATTTACTCCGGCAACATCAAATTCCAGTGTTTTTCCGTCATCCGTTTCAATAACAAGCGTACTGTTTTCTAAAGACACCACACGTCCGACTTTAGCGTCCAGTTCTTCTGTCCCGACCGACTGAGTTTCTGCCGTTTCCGATGTTGTCTCCTCTTTTTTTTCTTTGCCGCCGCATCCCACCAGCATGGATACTGAAAGCACGGCAGCTAATGAAATGCCAATCAGTTTTTTAAACCAATTTTTCATTACTCTCTTTCCTCCAAAGGCTTATATTCTTTCTCTTCCATAATGCTCAGATAGGCCGGACGGATGATCTTATCCACATTGACTAGCTCTTCGATGCGATGAGCGCTCCATCCCACAATTCGTGCCATGGCAAAAATCGGCGTATATAATTCCAATGGAATGTCCAGCATGTTATAAACAAAACCACTGTAAAAGTCCACGTTGGCGCTGACACCTTTATAGATTTTGCGTTTCTCTGCGATGACTTCCGGCGCCAGACGTTCTACCGCCGAATAAATACGGAACTCTTCATCCCGTCCCTTTGCCCTTGCCAGCCGCTCTACGAAGCTTTTGAAAATCCGGGCTCTTGGGTCAGAGAGGGAATAAACGGCATGTCCCATACCATAGATCAGGCCCTTCCTGTCAAAAGCCTGCTTGTCTAAAAGCTTTCCGAGATATTCCTTGATCGCCTCTTCATCATTCAGATCCGACACCTGCTCGCGCAGATCCCGCATCATCTCCACAACCTTAATATTGGCGCCGCCATGCTTCGGTCCCTTCAAAGAAGACAGGGCCGCAGCCATTACCGAATAGGTATCCGAACCAGCCGAAGATACAACGCGGGTTGTAAATGTGGAATTATTACCGCCGCCGTGCTCCATATGTAATACAAGAGCGATATCCAGAACCTTTGCTTCCAGCTCTGTATAGCCTTTATCCGGCCGGAGCATAAGAAGAATATTTTCTGCGGTGGAAAGATTTTCATCCGGACGATGAATGTAAAAACTGTCTCCGCACTCATAGTGATTATAGGCATGATATCCATATACAGACAGCATAGGAAAAATCGCGATCAGCTGCAGACACTGGCGCAGCACATTGCTGATGGACGGGTCCGCCATATTATCATCATAAGAAGCCAGCGTCAATACACTCTTCGTAATGGAATTCATAATATCCTTACTTGGCGCCTTCATGATAACATCTCTCGTAAAATTTGTCGGCAATGTGCGGCTGGCATTGAGAACGCTTTTGAACTCAGCCAGCTCCGCCATATTCGGTAAACGGCCGAATAAAAGCAAATAAGCGACTTCTTCATATCCGAAACGCTCTCCCTTAAATCCTTTGACCAAATCGGTAACATCATATCCTCTATACCATAACCGGCCATCGCATGGTACTTTTTTCCCATCGACATTTTTAAATGACTGAATCTTTGAAATATGTGTCAATCCAGACAAAACGCCGTTTCCGTTTTTATCCCGAAGTCCCCGTTTTACACCATATTCATCAAAAAGCTCTGCTGAAATCAAATCGGTATTCTCGCATATCTTTCCGTATATATCCGTATATTCTACAAGACTCATCTTCTCCTTCTGCTCCATAAGATATACACCTCCATTTTACTAATAGAATAAATTGTAACATTGTTTAAAAAGTTATGTCAATTATTTCACATAAAAATTTATAGATGTTTATAAAAGTTTCACGAAGTGTTCACATTTTCCCCGGAATTTTACATAAAACAAGGGCGGCTTATCTACGCCGCCCCCAATATTTCTTATTACTGCACGCTGCAGCATCCATTGCACGTACTGCAGTCTCCGCAGCCGCCGCCCATAACGATATTATCCGTCAGGTAATCGACCTGAATATCATATACTTCAAAAGGCAGATGATGGTCCTGCCCGTCGCTGTCCGTCACAAGCAGCTCCTCTTCCAAAAACTGTATCCGGATCGGAATCAGCACGTTTGCCCCCGTATCCCGCGGGTCCGGCCGCCACTCAGCGCCTATATGGACCACGCCGCCTTTTTCACCGTCTTTCGGCCGGCAGATCAGTCCGGTTCCTATCGTCCGAAGGGCCTTTACCCGCCCGTCCGGCTCAAATTCCAATGTCGGCAGATGTTCTTCGTCCTTTAACGGTGTATTATCAAAGGCAATGTACAGCCCTGTCTGATGACTGAAAAAAACCTGCTGTTCCGGTTCTGCGGATTTCACCGCACCGTTTTCATAAAATTCCACCCGGCTGGCCATAAAGGTTCCGACGGATGTTTCTATCTCCTGAATATTACTCATAAAATGACCATCCTTTCCAAGTCAGAGTTTCAAGCTCCTTAGACAGTATAACATTAACCTTCCCCCGGAACAATCCTTTATTTTTTATTCAAAATTCACCTCTGCCGATACCAGGGCATGTTCTGATAAATATTCGGCAAAGGTTTTCTCCTTCTTTTTTTCTTCATAGTCCCCTTTCCATCGATATGCTTTCAACTTATTAAAGTATTCGTAAAAATCACAGACAAATACATATACTTTGTCCGTATTTCGTTGATATATGTTATATATGGATGTATTACTTCCCTGACACGGCAATATGTCTCCGTCCGAATCACAAATAACCAGCATATAATCACTCGCCGTGCGGCCTTCCGGCACGACCAGATCGGCTGTAACCTCATACGGCGTTTTGCTGACCGTATCAATACCTACGCCGCCGTCGCCGGTCTCACCGACCTCGATGGTCTGTGTACGGGATTCATCCTTATGAATCTCCATTTCAAAGTTCCACTGCCCCTGATAGTGTTTGCATTCCTCATCCCATAAAACATACTCTGTACCGTCCGGCTTGTGCAGCTTCCATTCACTTCCCACACTGGACGTACCGAAAAGATCATCGATCTTCCATGTATAGATAAATGTTTCCGGCAGGGATACCGTCTCATAGTTTTCATCGTCTCTGACCGCCTGAAGATCTTCACGGTAAATTCCGACAAATGTATGATCATCCTTAAACTGTCCCTCAATCCACTCGGTAGAGCCTCCGATGAAATTTTCCCCAAAACCGGAGCTGCTGCTATGCATGATATATTCTCTATGCCACTCATCCGCTTGATCACGGCCGTTAAAGTCTGCCGGGAAGCCCTCTTCACAATCAATTTTTACAGCCAGATACAAGGCATACTGATTACAGTAGACTTCAGAAATGGTTACTGTAACCCCGTTAGACGTCTGGATATATGGAGACTCCACCGCCTCCCCCTGATCCAGTTTTTGCGCTTCCTCTTCCGAAAACAGGGTTTCCGCTTTTTCACTGTATTTTCCCGAATAAGCCACATCATCCTCAACCTGCTCAAATAAATGGCCAATAAAAGGAAGCTTACCGGCCAGGGCCGGATGAGTCCCGAAGAAAAGAATCGTCACTGCAAAAACTGCCGCCGTCATACTCCCGGCCATCGCCCACCGGCGTCTGCGCTTTCGCTTCTGTTCAAATTTTAACTGACGTAAGCTTTTTTCCACGACCTGGTCCAAATTTTCAGACACAGGGATTTTTTCCATCCATTTACGCATAACGGTAGCCCTCCTTCAAAATATTTCTTAATTCCTGCTTTGCCCGGAACAAATAGGCGGATACCGACCCTTCCGGTATTTGCAGCGTTTCCGCGATCTCCGACAGTTTCATATCATTAAAATATTTTAATATAACTACGGACCGATACTGCTCCGGAAGTCTTTGAATGGCATTATACAAATCCATTTTCTCTTCCAGACTGCCGCCCTCATCCGCCGCCCGATCCGCCTGCTCCAATTGATATATCGGCTTCCGGCCCGCCATCATGTCCATGGCCGTGTTGATTAAAATGCGCGTCATCCAGGTTTTAAAATATTTCGCTTTCCTCAGTGTCTTTATCTGCCGAAAGCCTTTGAGAATACTTTCCTGCACCACATCCAGGGCAACATCTTCATTATGCACATAAAGCCAGGCCGTTCTATATAAATAAGTTTTATATATCTCTACCAGGTGTCCGTAGGCATCCACATTGCCCCGTATGGCTTTTTTTACCCAACTTTCAATATTATTTTCACTCACTATCCCGCCTCCTCAAAACTCATCGGTACCAACGATTGTTTATACTTATTAGACGCCCTGATCATAAATATTCATACAAAAAAATAATATTTTTTTAGCAGCCGCCCAATTAAAAAACTCCTGCTCTGGCCACCTACCAAAACAGGAGTTTTCGTATTTTTTGTGCTTATTTTAAGAGTTCAAACTGGAGCTTTACCGGGTTATGATCGCTGTAGGCAAAATCCGTATCGATATTTTCCGCCGTGGCCCGAACATTGTCTGTCACAAGGAAACCGTCAACAACCGTCGTATAGTTCACGCCCTTCGTATAGACGATATCCGCGCCTCTGCAGGTCGGTACTTCCAGTTCATTGTCCGCCCGCACGATACTGACCCCGTCGGTCAGATCCTCATCGTTCAGTACGGCCACCCACTCCGGAAACTTCTGCTCCGAAGGAAATCCTTCCGCCACTTCTTCGCCCATGGCATGGTTGAAGTCCCCGCCAACGATCACATAATTCCCCTTGGCATATTCTTCTGCAATTACTGAATTGAGTAATTCCAGCTGTTGGGCGCGAATGGTGCCGCCCTCGTCATAGGCCGACATATGGCTGTTGATCAGGACAAGCTCATGTCCGCCCTCCACCGGAAGGCGCATTTCGGCAAAACAGCGGTCCAGATCGGTGAATTTTGTGATGAAGCTGTTATCCACCGGATAACTCCGGCGCTCTGCCTCTGAAATCTGATAACGGCTGAAACTTAATAAGCCGGCCTGTACCGCTCCATGAGGGTCGTTGAACGGATAAAAAAGATAGGCCGAATGAAAATTGTTGGCAAAAACACTGGCATAATCCGTCATCGCCGTTTTTATATAAGCTTCCTGATCTACATGATAGCTCCGGTCCGCATCCACATCCACCTCCTGGAGCAGATAAAAGTCCGCCGCCAAATCTTCAATAACTCCCAGCGCCCCTTCTGTGTGAGCCTCGACCGATTCCTGGCTCATAGCTTTTCCATATTTACCGGAGGTTTTCGTTCCGTCCTTCATCTCTCCCGTATCCATAAAAAAGCTGTAGTCTGGTCCATAAGCGCCAAAACCGATATTGTAAGTGACTGCTGTATATGTATCACCGGTTTTAAGAACATCCTCCGTGTTATTTTCGATTTCCAGAACCGCATGATCCTCAATCCGGTAATAATTGACCTGGAGATAAACAACATATCCGACGATCACGAAAATCAAAACCAAAAATATAATTAATACAGCCCGAAGAGCCACCCCCGCTTTGCTCCTCTTTTTTACTTTTTCCATGATTATTTCACCCCTTTTGTTTATTCTAAACATATCTTTTACATAAGTCAATTAAATTTACCGCAAATGCCTGTTCTTCATATTGACACTGGCTTTGGCTATAAGATATAATTTAAATTTAGTGATTATGAAACAGATATGATTTGGAGGTATTCCCTTGGCCAATTTAAAAGAAGAAATTAATAAGCGAAGAACCTTTGCCATCATCTCCCATCCGGATGCGGGCAAAACTACCCTGACAGAGAAATTCCTTCTCTACGGCGGCGCCATTAATCTGGCAGGTTCAGTCAAAGGAAAGAAAACGGCAAAGCATGCGGTTTCCGACTGGATGGAAATTGAAAAACAGAGAGGTATTTCCGTCACCTCCTCCGTACTGCAGTTTGAATATGACGGATACTGCATTAACATTCTGGACACACCGGGACATCAGGATTTCTCCGAGGATACTTACCGGACACTGATGGCCGCCGATTCCGCCGTCATGGTGATCGACGCCTCCAAGGGTGTTGAAGCGCAAACAAAGAAATTATTTAAGGTTTGTCTCTTAAGAGATATTCCGATTTTTACTTTTATTAATAAAATGGACAGGGATGCCAATGATCCATTTGAACTGATGGATGAAATCGAATCCGTTCTCGGCATCAGCACCTGTCCGATGAACTGGCCGATCGGCTCCGGTAAGGAATTCCGCGGTGTTTATGACCGCCGCGCCAAACACGTGACTACATTCACCGCCTTTGCCAATGGACAGAAGGAAGTCGCTTCCGAAAATCTTGCCGTAGACTCTCCGGAACTTCTCGGCATGGTCGGTGACGAACTGTTCCAGACCCTCCAGGATGATATAGAACTTCTGGACGGCGCCAGCTCTGAATTTGATATCGATAAAGTGAGCCACGGCAAACAGACGCCGGTATTTTTCGGTTCCGCTCTGACCAACTTTGGTATTGAAATCTTTCTGAATTACTTTCTGGAAATGACAAGCCATCCGCTGCCAAGAAAATCCGACAGCGGTGAAATCAGTCCTTTTGATAAAGACTTTTCCGCCTTCGTCTTTAAGATTCAGGCGAATATGAATAAAGCCCACCGGGACCGTATCGCCTTCATGCGTATCTGCTCCGGTAAATTTGAGGCCGGTATGGATGTTTACCACGTTCAGGGTAAAAAGAAATTAAAACTGTCCCAGCCGCAGCAATTGATGGCCCAGGAGCGAAAGATTCTGGATGAAGCCTATGCGGGGGATATCATCGGCGTTTTTGACCCAGGCATTTTCTCCATCGGCGACACCATTTCTGTACCGGGCAAAACCTTTGCCTACGAAGGCATACCGACCTTCGCCCCGGAACATTTTGCCAAGGTCCGCCAGGTTGACACGATGAAACGGAAACAGTTTATCAAAGGCGTTACCCAGATTGCCCAGGAAGGCGCGATTCAAATTTTCCAGGAGTATAACACAGGTATGGAAGAAATCATCGTCGGCGTTGTCGGCGTCCTCCAATTTGACGTTTTAAAATTCCGTCTGGAAAATGAATACGGTGTGGAAATCCGCATGGATGCCATGCCGCATGAATATATCCGCTGGGTAACCAGTCCTGATACAGATGTTGCACGTATTAACGGAACCTCGGATATGAAACGGATTAAAGACCTGAAAGGCAATCCGCTCCTTCTCTTTATCCACGAATGGGCTGTTAATACGGTACTGGATAAAAACAAAGGCCTTGAACTTTCCGAGTTCGGCCGCTGGTAAACGGAGATATTGCCTATGATAAAAAAAGATATCCTGATTACCGTTGTCGACGGCCAGGGCGGCGGCATCGGCCGCCAATACATTGAAAGCCTTACAAAACAGCTTCCGAAAGACCTTCCGGTCATCGTCCGGGCTTTGGGAACCAATTCGGCGGCTACTTCAAATATGATGCGGGCCGGCGCCACCGACGGCGCCACCGGAGAAAACGCCATTGTCAAAAATGTCCGCAAGGCAGATATTATCGTCGGCGTTGTCGCCATCGTTGTACCCGATTCCATCCTCGGTGAATTGTCCCCAAAAATGGCCAACGCCATCGGTCAGAGCGACGCGCTCCGCATCCTCATCCCCTTTGACAGCTGCAATACCCGGATCGCCATGCTCTCCACCGGACCGTTACAGCAATTCATCGATAAGGCCGTCCAGATGACCATACAACGAATCATTGAATTAAGTTAAACATAAAGCCCTTTGGATTCACACAAAATCCAAAGGGCTTTTCTTGTTTAAATCTCTGCTAAAATCCTTTTCACCTCATCCAGAGAAATTCCTTCATTTTCCGCAATAATCTCCTCCGATTCGCCCCGAAGTTTTCCCATTAAGACGGTATTTTTTCGTTTGAGCATATCCGCCCGCTGCTTCTCCCGTTCTGTGTTCTTACGCTCTTCCTGACGCCCCTCTTCAAAACTAATTTCTTTTTCTGAAGCAATATGCAATGCCGCATCATATTCTTCCAAACACATATCCGTCACCTCCGCCTTATTTCCCCGCAAAATATCCGCCAGTATTCCATTACAAATACAATAATCTACTGCCTCCTCAATCGCTTCTCGTAATATCCTACTTTGAGAAACGTTTTTACGAATCTCTGCCACAAAAAACGAATATTCGTAAAGCAATGGGCACCTTTCCATCAGCTTTGAATTTCTTCCCAAATTGATATTTACCATATGCGCTCTGAATTGAACACAGGATTTTTCAGAAGCTGCCATCCCTTCCATACTATCCGTTAAATACCAGAGTTCCTCATCCTCCATCGCTGCAAGCCCATTATAAAATACATAATATCTTGGCACAGGAAGATGCAACCGCTTACTTCCGTATATATCCAGATGATTCAACGCAATATATTTCTTAAAGGCTGCCGCCATATAAAGAAATCCCCTTAAAGGCATATTCGGATTATATGTACTCTGATGTTCAAAGACATTCATATTAAAATCAATCAAAAAGGATAAATCATTTTTCATATTCATGTAAACAAAATCTTCCATTGTATATATTTCCAATGCTTCTGCATCTGTATAATCACTCTCGTTCACAGCATTATACAAAGTAAGCAGCGCCTCTTTATCCTTAAAAATAAATCGAAATAGACTGTCTTTATATTTAATATTCACTCTGACATTCTTTTGCATATCCATCATATTTTCTCCTTTATTAT
Source organism: uncultured Lachnospiraceae bacterium (assembly GCA_958426095.1). Taxonomy (GTDB): domain Bacteria; phylum Bacillota; class Clostridia; order Lachnospirales; family Lachnospiraceae; genus Frisingicoccus. The sequence goes on along the minus strand of CATZYB010000004.1, from coordinate 9,377 downwards.
AAATCATTTTTTATCAGATATGCAATCATTATAAAATGCCTTCTGCGCAAAAACCGTCGAACCCTGATAGGAAAAACACTTTTTTTATCGACAAAAAACGCGGGCCGGCGGGAAATTGGTGCAGAATTTACGCCGGCCCCCGTTTAAGGAGTCTTCAAGACATTATATGAGTTTATTTACGATAAGCTCTTTATTTACGTTTGAGGATTTCCTGCTCTAAAATAGGCACGATTTCAAACAAATCCCCAACAATACCGTAATCCGCTACTTTGAAAATATTCGCGTCCGGATCTCTGTTAATCGCAATAATCGTATCTGAGGAAGACATTCCGGCAATATGCTGAATCGCTCCGGAGATGCCGCAGGCAATATAAATCTTAGGTCCAACCGTCTTTCCGGTCTGTCCGACCTGATAAGCGTGGTCAATCCAGCCCGCGTCTACAGCAGCTCGGGAAGCCGCGATGCTGCCGCCCAATGCTTCCTCCAGTCTTTGAAAAGACTGTTTCCTGTTACTGTGATGACTCCATGCCTTACAAAGAATTTGAAAAGCCCGGCCTGAATCCGAAGGATTACCAGAAATAAACTTCATCTAAATTCTTTCTGGATTTTAAAATATTTGCATAAAAAGCCCGCACTGTTTGATTTCTTTTCGAACTTATCAAACAGTGCGGTTTCATGTTAAAAATAAAAAACTAGGGCCGAGTCACACTCAGCCCCTACAAAAACCTTTATGATTTTTTTAATTCGTAGTATTATTATACTCATCAGAAATTAATTTGTCAACTACCCTCTTACAGAAAGAATATGTTAACTTTATTGGAATGTTTGATTCAAAATATTTTCGATTTCTCAACATTCTTCCTTCCATTAACTCTTTCAATTCTTCATATCTTTTTTCTTAATCCCCTGACTTTTTTCAATATAATCAAAAAAATATAATGCCGCTACAAAATCTTTAATAAAATGATTACTTAATCTGCTTTTTCTCTGACTCACTGTTATTCCGTCAATTCGCGCGATAAAGTTTGTGATTGCCGGCCCTGGTCTCGCCGTTCCGGTTGTCAAATTATTTAATAAACAATGATTATGCGCCGCTGCATTTCTTAATTCTCTCACGTCAAATAGAAGTTCTGGATATTTTAAACTTCCAGGATAGGTTTTCAAATAAAATTGATATAACTTACATAAATCACCAAATGATATAACTTCTAACAATACACATAAAGAATATTTTCTTTCATTCTGAATAATTAAATCGTAGCAAAACGGATTTGTAGCATGTGTACTTATATTTTTTACAATATCCGGATACTTATCAAAAAATTTTTCAACAATATTGTATCCATCTTCTTTTTCATTTTCCACCGCGCACCTATTTAATTCTACTTTGACTGCATGTTCTATATCTAAACATATCTTCATGATGTATTGCCTTACATACATATCTATTTTTGACAATTCCTGCAAATATGCGAACTCCAAATTTTGATATTTTTTCTTTCCCTCAACTCTCACCTGTATATAATTTTTCTTATATGATGAAAGTTTTTTATAATATGTATTATATGTCAGAAAAGTTTCTGCTTCTTCCATTGATACAATATTAAACTTTATCCCTCGTTCATCCATATGTTCTACTAGCTGTTTGGGTGTTTTTAATTCTTTCATAATCACCTTTCCTTATCCGCGTTTATGTGATAAGGATACACCCTTTTTATCGTTCTTTCAACATAGGTTCTCCTGTTTTTATTATTTTACAATCTTCATATATGGATAAACGCCTTCAACCAGGACGTCAGGATATTGTGCGTCCAGGAACTCACCGACAACACTTTTGGCCGGTATGTCGGCCTGGCGCTGTACATAGCGGGTAATGGCCATGGAGGATGCCAGGGCTGTGAGTACCATAACGCCTACCAATACCCATGTCAGAATCGTCCCTGAAATTAAAGGTATCCTTTCAATCCAGCGGCTGACTACCGGATAAATCAAACGTATAAGTACAAGGGCCGCAATTCCCCAGAACCCGCAAAATAATAAATTAATCCGGCCGTTCAGATTAAATGGCAAATGGCTGTAATCCCAGAATATGGTTCCAAAAAGGAATTCGGAAAGAACCGAACAGGAATATTCAAATACGCCGCCAAAAAAGAACCCTCCCAGAAAAGTGAGAATTCTGCTTTTTTTCACCGAATCAAGCAGGCCGACCCCCAAGGCGCCGCCGGCGCCCCAGACAATACTGAACGGAATGTAAAGGAAACTGCTCCGGCTCATAACACGCCCCGTCGTCGCCCACATAAAAATGGTTTCTACAATATCCCCCGCCACTCCGCTGATAAAAAACATCCAGATCAGTTTTTCTATACACAGGCCTTTGGCAAAGGTTCGTCCATGAACCTGCCCGAACCCGGTTTCCTCCGAAGGTTCCTGACTTTTTAATTCAGGAAAGGACGTATACATACGGCGCTGAACTGCCAGAAAAATCCGCCTTCCCATGTTTCTTCGAACCTGATTTGCCTGGCTGGCCACATTTTCTGCCACTCCGCCCTTTAAATTCAAGTGAAGCGAAGCCGCCAGGGTCACTCCGAGGTCCAAAAGGAATACAATTCCGGCTGCCCAAAGTATCACCTGAGCCACCCGTTTAGGTATAAGAAGCATCAAAATAACGATTGGCGGATGAATAAGCCACAAAGCCACTGCCGAAAGAATTCCCCAAAAAACAGAATATCTGAGACAAATGTATCCATTTAAATTATGGGGCATGTCCCGGTAATCCCAGAAACGCCGGCCGGTTATTTTTCTAAGCAGGGCTCCGGTTACATATTCAATGACCGTCACAATCCCTATGGCTCCGATCACCTGCCAGAGAGGCTGTAAATTATAATCCGACAGCACGTTGACGATAACAAACATGCTGATTCCATAGACTGGACATAAAGGCCCGTTTAAAAAACCCCGATTGATAAAACGGCCATATTTAAAGGCCGCAAAAATTTCTTCTATCACCCACCCTAAAAAAGAATAGATAAAAAAGAAGGCAATGTGTAAGTAAAGTTCCTGATACATAAGCCTTTTTCTCTCCCTTTTTGAAGCTTCTTCTAATTGTATGCTGCTGTCAGTTTAATTTATCCGCTATAGAGTAACCAATCGTCCCTTCCGGCATAGCCAGGCCAAAATTATCAGCAATCGTCGCTCCGATCACGGCAAAGGTCTCCATTTCTCCCATGGAACCGCTTCCGGTAAAGGACGGAGAATACGCAAGCAGAGGCACCTTCTCCCGGGTATGATCTGTTCCCCTATAGGTCGGGTCGTTGCCGTGATCCGCCGTAATCATCAACAAATCTTCCGGACCAAGCTTCTTTAAAAGCTCTCCTAGCTTTACATCAAACCGTTCCAGTTCTTCTTTATAGCCCTGAGGATTTCTCCGATGTCCCCAAAGGGCGTCAAAATCCACCAGGTTGACAAAACAAAGTCCCTCAAAATCCTCTCCGGCTATTTCAATCGTCTGCTCCATACCATGAACTGATGACCTGGAACGTTCCGCCCGGGTAATGCCCTCGCCCGCAAAAATGTCATTAATTTTGCCGACCGCGATAACGTCCAGTCCGTCGCCTTTAAGTACATCCAGCACAGTTGAGCCAAAAGGTTTCAGAGCATAATCGTGACGGTTGCTTGTGCGCTTGAATTCTCCCCTTTTTCTTCCGACATATGGTCTGGCAATCACCCGGCCAACCTTCCACTCATCCCGCATCGTCAGCTCTCTGGCAATCTCACAGCATCGGTACAGCTCTTTTAAATCAAATGTTTCTTCGTTACCGCAAATCTGCAGTACCGAATCGGCAGAAGTATACACGATCATATGACCCGTGGCAATTTCTTCTTCGCCCAGCTCATCCAGGATGACCGTCCCGCTGGCGCTCTTATTTCCAATGATTTTATGTCCGGTGCGCCGTTCCAGTTCGTCAATCAATTCCGGAGGAAATCCCTTTTCTGTAAAGGTTTTAAAGGGGGTCGTCACCTTAAGTCCCATCATCTCCCAATGTCCCGTCATCGTATCCTTGCTGGTGCTGGCCTCTCGAAGGGCTGCATAATAGCCCATAGGTTTCGCCGTCGGTTCAACCTGTTTCAACTGTTTCAGATTTGCCATTCCAAGCCTTTGAAGGTTCGGAATATCAAAAGTATTGGCACACTCGGATATATGCCCCAGCGTATCCGCCCCGGCATCTCCATAATCCGCCGCATCCGGCATCTCGCCAATTCCCAAAGAATCAATAACAATTAAAAACACCCGCTTAAATTTTTTCATTTCGTTTCCACCTCCAATGTTCCCCGGCGCATTGACTCCATATTCTGGCCCGAAGCCAACATTTTCGGCGAGAAAGCCCGAGGCAGCAGCTCTGCCAGCGTGCATACCTGATAGTCTTTCGGACTTTTCGCCATAATAATCTGGAATTCCTCCGGCTCACAAAATTCCGCCATAACCTGACGGCAGACGCCGCAGGGCGCACAATAATCTCTGATTTTTCCATGTTTGCCCCCGACAATAGCAATGGCCTTAAACTCCCGAAATCCTTCGCTGACTGCTTTAAAAATCGCTGTCCGCTCCGCACAGTTCGACGGTCCATAGGCTGAATTTTCTATATTGCATCCGGTGAATATCCGGCCATCCTTACACAAAATTGCCGTGCCGACCTTAAAATCTGAATAAGGCGTATAGGCGTAGTCTAATTGGGCAATGGCCTTTTGAATAAGTTCTTCCCACATGCCAAACTCCCCTTTAACAAACCTTACAATATGCTACTTATTCCCTTTGACAAGCTTTACAATACGGCTGGTGCCAAGCCTTGAAGCCCCCAGTTCAATAAATTTTTCCGCATCCGCCATAGAAGAAATCCCTCCGGCGGCTTTAATCTTAACCCCCGGTCCGATATTTTCAGCAAAAAGCTTCACATCCTCAAAAGTGGCTCCCCCGCCGCCAAACCCGGTGGAGGTCTTAATATAATCCGCCCCCGAATCCGTAACAATATGACAAAGCCGTATTTTCTCCGCCTCCGTCAAAAAACAGGTTTCTACGATCACCTTCAAAATATGACTGCCGCAGACAGATTTAATATCCCGGATTTCTTTAAGCACCCGGTCATATTTTCCCTCTTTAACAGCTCCGATATTTATGACCATATCGATTTCATCGGCGCCATCGTCCAGGGCCTGCTCTGTCTCAAACATTTTCACCTCTGTCGTGGAATAACCGTTGGGAAAGCCGATGACCGTACAGATTTTCATCTGTTCCCCCACATAAGCCTTTGCCATTTTAACAAAACTCGGCGGTATGCATACCGAAGCCGTTCCATAGTTGACCGCATCATCACACAAAACTTTTATTTCATCCCAGGTCGCCGTCTGTGTTAATAAGGTATGATCTACCCTGGATAAAATTTCTTCATTCGATAATCTGTGTTTCGGACTCACTTAATCATTCCTTTCCCTTTTTACGGCTGCGCACCGCCTCCGTCAGCAAATATTCAATCTGTCCGTTAATTGAGCGGAAGTCGTCGCTGGCCCACTGGGAAATATCCTCCCAAAGCCCCTGGGGCAACCGAAGCAGTACCTGCTTTTTGGCGTTCTCCCTGGCCTTCATCGCCTTCTCCCGCGCTTTAATTTCTTTCTCAAGGGAATCCAGTTTTTCCAGACGTGCGCGAAGCTTTTCTTCCTTTTCATCTAAATGTTCATCCAAATGATTCTTTTCCACGGCTTCGCCTCCTCCCCTTTACCTAAAGTTTAATATATACTTCCGCTGTTGACAATAGGCTGCGTGTCCTTTCCGGAGCAAAGGACAACGAGCAGATTACTGACCATGGCCGCCTTTCGTTCCTCATCCAGAAGGACGATCTCTTCATCGCCCAGCTTATCGATCGCCATCTTGACCATTCCCACAGCGCCGTCCACGATCTTCTGACGGGCCGCAATAATGGCTGTGGCCTGCTGACGCTGAAGCATAGCCGCCGCGATTTCTTCCGAATAAGCCAGATTAGTAATCTTCACATCTTCGATAACTATCCCGGCAATATTTACCTGTTCCTGAAGCGCCGCCTGCATCCGGTCGGCAATCTCCTGAACACTGCCCCTCAGAGTCTTTTCACTCTCGTCATTTTCCTCGTCGATCACATCGTATGGATAAAGCCGGGCAATATTACGTACCGTGGAATCGGTCTGAATCGAAATAAATTCGGCATAATCCTCCACATTAAAAACCGCTTTTGTCGGATCGTCTACCCGCCAAATTACATTTGTTCCAATAACGATCGGATTGCCCATGCCGTCATTGACCTTCTGTTTTTCATTTTTCAAAGTATTATTCTTTAATGACACGCGCTTCCTGCCCGAAATTGCGACGGTTCCTCCCTCGCCGGATTTTGAATTTACATTCTTTACCGCAGCGACATGCAGAGGACTATTCGATGCGCTGAAGGGATTGACAAAATAAAATCCCGGTTTCCGGATCGTTCCGTAATAGGCCCCGAACAATGTCAACACAAGCGCCTCATTCGGCCGTACCGTCTTCAAGCCCCCAAAGGCAATAAGCACAGCTGCCACGCCGACGCAGGATACAACGATCATAACTACCGACGCTATAAAACTTCCGCCTTCTGTCTGCTGAACGCCCACGGCAAATAATACGCAGAATGCCACTAATAAAATCAGATTCACAATAAGCATCACGGTGCCATTGACCGGATGGATAATTTTTTCTTCAATGTTTCTTTCTTCTGTCATCATAAGTCTTCCTCCTCCAATTTGATATCATTTTGATATCAATATCATATCTCTATTTCAAGAGAATGTCAACTATGAATCCTATCGAATCTTTCATTTCGGCTCAAAAAAGACCCTCAGTACAAAAAAGACGGCTCCGCTTTCGCGTCGCCGCCTTAATATCTATTCCGCATTAAGTTTTCCAAGAAATTCTTTCATTCGCTGATTCTGTGAATTAAACACTGTTTCCGGCGAACCTTCCTCAACAATAACGCCCTTATCCATAAAAATAACATAATCCGACACATTTCTCGCAAAATTCATTTCATGGGTAACAATGACCATCGTCATTTTTTCCGCCGCCAGGTTTTTAATAATTTTTAAAATTTCTCCCGTCAGCTCCGGGTCGAGAGCGGATGTCGGTTCATCAAAGAACAAGATTTTCGGATTCATTGCCAGAGCCCGTGCAATGGATACCCGCTGCTGCTGGCCGCCGGATAACTGATACGGATAGGCATTGGCTTTATCCGAAAGCCCCATCTTGCGAAGCAGCTCTCTGGCTTCCTCAAACACCTCTTCTTTGTTCCGATGCTGTACCCTTAACGGCGCGTCGGTAATATTTTTTATCACCGAATAATGGGGAAATAAATTAAAGTTCTGGAATACGAGTCCATAATAGCTGTGAATCCTCTTTAAATCCGCCGCCCTGGCATAGACGGCCTTGCCGCCCATACTCTTTGCCGCTTCTTCCCCCAGATAAATGATATCTCCGTCATCAATCCGTTCAAGCATGGTGGCGCACCGAAGCAGTGTTGATTTTCCCGAACCGGACGGACCAATGATACTTAATACCTCTCCTTCACTTACCGTCAGGGATATGTCTTTTAAAACTTCAAGACCGTCGAAGCTCTTCTTTATATGATTCATTTCAAGCAAATTCATCCCTCATCCTCCTAACGATAATAATTCAGCTTCTTTTCTAAATAATCAAAAAACATGGCCACCAAAAGATTAAAAACGTAATAAAACACAGCCGCTACCACAAACGGTATCATAGAGGACTGGGCGGCCACCAACTGCTTCGTCAGCGTAAACATTTCGGCTACTGCCAACGTAAAGGCCAGAGATGTATCTTTAACCAGGGTAATCGTTTCATTAGCCACTGCCGGAATGATCCGCTTGACAACCTGGGGCATGACAATATGTATAAAGGTCTGGCTCTTGCTGTAACCAAGCAGTTTTGCCGCCTCATACTGGCCATCCGGGATAGCCGAGATACCGCCCCGGTAAATCTCCGCAAAATAAGCCGCATAGTTCAGTGCAAACCCTATCAATACCGCATTCAAACGATAAGACCGGGTGATCGGAATCCCAAAAATAAAATAAGGGCCGAAATAAACGACCAGAAGCTGGAGCATCAGCGGTGTTCCGCGCATAATTGATATATATATTTTTGCAAGGATAGAAAAAATTTTAAATCTTGACATCCGGATAAGAGCCAGACCAAGACCGAGAATTAACGAAGACACCAACGTCACAAAAAATATCTCAATGGTCACACCCATACCGCTGGACAACTGTTTTATAATATCTGTAATCGCCATCAATTGACCTCCTATAACAATCAGGGGAGCGATATTATTCGCTCCCCTGATGTCCGCATACTTTATTTGCCGATACAGATGTTGTCTTTATTCATATCGTATTTATCAGCAATTTCATCAACGGTGCCATCCGCTTCCATCTCAAGCAGCGTATTCCATACCTGATCCCGAAGCTCTTCATTGCCCAGCTTAAATCCAATACCATACTGTTCTTTGGAAATCACATCATCCAGGATAGTAATATTTTCATTTTTGCTCATTTTGGCTCTTGCTACGCCTTCATCCATGGCTACAGCATCGGCAGAACCCGCTTCAAGTTCCATTAATGCAGATTCATATTCCTGTACTTCGATCAATTCACCAAAAGAATCGGCCAATGCCTTAATCTCGGCATTTTCTTCATCTTTTAAAGCTGCAAGGGCGGAAGAATCGGCCTGGACTAATACGATCTTTCCGGCCAGATCTGCCGCGGAAGTAATATCTCCGTCTTTCTTCACAGCAAATACCTGTGTATTATCAACATATGGCTCGGTCCATGTATAGCTGTCTTCACGGCCATTCATTGTAAATCCGTTCCAGATACAATCAATCGCTCCGGAATTTAATTCCATATCTTTCGCATCCCAGTCAATCGGAGTTTTCACAAGCTCCCAGCCGTTACGATTACAGACTTCCTGAGCCAGATCCAGGTCAAAGCCGACATACTCGCCGTTTTCCTGATATCCATAAGGCGGGAAGCTTGCATCGAAACCAACGGTAAATGTAGTTCTCTCACCGCCGGCCGCTGTTGTCTCTCCGTCAGCCTTGCTCTCAGCGCCTGTTTCTGCTGTTGTCTCGGCTGTTGTTTCTGCTGTTGTCTCGGCTTCTTTATTACCGCATCCTGTAGCCAGAAGTCCTACTGCCAAAACCCCGGCCATAATCAATGCCATATTCTTTTTCATAATTCTTTCCTCCCAGATTCATAAGGTAGTGTCAAAAACTACCTGTTTTTTTGTTTCAAAATATAATAAAAACCTTAAT
>CATZYB010000003.1 GCA_958426095.1 uncultured Lachnospiraceae bacterium | reverse complement strand
CCTTGAAGCAAAAGCTGCAGCCTCCTTCAAAGCTTCCGGAATGGCCGTCTCGTCAGTCCGCCCATTTTTTTTAGCCGACAGATAACCAACCAGAAAAGATGTCAAAAGACTGTCTCCAGCTCCCATCGTATCTGCCATTTTCCTGACCGGCATAGCTGGCTGAACATAATACCGATTTCCATCAAAAGCAATACAGCCTTCCGCCCCCCGGGATGCACATACAAAAGACGGCCCAAGGGATGCGATCCATTTCAGCTTTTCACGGATCTCCGATTCTTCCAGGTCACTGCACGAAAGAAATGCGTAAGTTACCGACGGAGCTGCCGCTTCAATATAAGCATCCTCCGAATCATCAGAAAAATCAAAGCTGACCGGAACGCCCGCCGCCTTGATCTTCGGCAATTCCCGCTCCGTAAAACAATAATTTCCCGTGTGTACCACATCAAACTGGCGTATATAATCCAGATCAAACCGACTCAGGGCATAGCGCATATCGCCGCGGACACCGCCCTCGTTACTCTCGAGAAATACCCGGTCGCCATCGATCACCGTATTTTTTGAACAGCCATTTTCTCCAATGACCTGAATGCACTTCACAAGCTCAATCTGTTCCGCTTCCAGCGAAGCAATGACATGCTCCGCCTCTCTGTCGCTTCCGAAAATACCCATATAAGCGCTTCTTTCAGCGCCAAACTGTTTTGCATAAACAGCAAAATTCACCGCATTTCCGCCTGGGTACATGATTTTCAAATGTTCATATTTATCAACAACATTATCGCCAAAGCCCAACACTTTTACCGGATATGTCATACCGCACCTCATTTCTTAATAAGCAACCTTGCCCATATATCTCCGATAATCCACATCATGGTCAAAAACCTTGCCCCGGGCTGAACGAAGTTCACAATTCATCGGATAAAAAAGTACCGGGTCCAGATAATCCCGAACCGCCGGATCAATGGCATCCATGCCATAGTCCAAAGCATCCAGTACCATCAGACAATCGGTATGAGTCTTTAAAAAGTCCTCTGCCCGCTCATCCATCGGACGGCATTTCCCCGAACTCTTCTGAAGAAAATAGAACACACCATTTTCTGTCACTTCAAATGGGCCGTGGAAATATTCACCGCTGTGAATATACGCACAATGCTGCCACTGCATTTCCATCAAACTGCAGATAGCAAATCCATAAGTCTGGCTGAAGCTGGCGCCGCTCCCAAGAATATATAAAAATGGATGCTCCGTACAAAGCTGTGCAAAACGGTCACATAATTCTTCACGTACACGAACTTTTGCCTTGGCTACGACCTCGTCCATTTTTTCAATACCCTCCATTAAAGCATCATAGGACGAAAATGTCTCCTGTGCAGCCAGCACCTCCGCCGCAAGCGAAAGGCTGATTCCGCTCGGGATTTCTGAAGTTTTCAGATCGTCGCCCCAAGGATAAACCCATGAAATCCATTTATCGCTGTCCGCCGGACTGCCCGGGCGATTTGTCATCATGACAACTGCCGCATTTTTTGACAGACCAAGTTCCGCCGCATCCAAAGTTTCCTTTGTGCCGCCGGAATGGCTGCAAAGAATCACAAGGCTATGTTCACCCAGTTTTTTCGGTGCTGCAAGAATAAATTCTTTACTTGTGTAAATACCGGATTCCACCAGAGTACTTTCAGCCATCAACATACAATGGGCCGGATATAGATCCACCAGACTGCCTCCGCAGGCTACCCAGTAAACCTGACGAATCTCATTTTTTTGTTCCTTCACCTGTTTGATCACACTTTTTGCATCCATAATGTTCCTCCTGTTATTCATCCATATATCTTTCAAAATTTTTCATATTTCTGAAATCTGCGGCCGCCGGATCGTCATAATACCGTCCATCGGTAATTTCCTGTCCAAGCAGCCCCGAATACCCATACTGATTCAATACGGCGATTTCCTTTCCGAGATGGTGGGCGCCGTCTCCCCAGATCAAATGCCCATAAGGATCCCCGTCAATAAAATGCATATGTTTGAGATCCTCGCCAAAGGCCTCAAACCAGTCCGTCAATGTCTCCCCTGCCACGCTGACAGCGCACAGATCTGCCATTGGTTTCAGATAAGGGCTGTCGACTTCATGAAGCATCTCTTTCTCCTGGGCCAGATTCGTCACGATCTGACTCTCTTCCGGCCGCAATGACTCCATGACAAGCGTAATACCGTACTCTCTGGCTGTCCCGGCCAGCCGGGAAAGCATATCCGCACTTCGCTTCCATGCCTCTTCTCTCTTCTCATTCCAATAACCCCAGCCCGAATTAATCTCCATTAAAGAACAGCCCAACTCTGCAGCCAGCCGGATCCCATTCTGGAAATAGCTGAAACTACGCTGTACATGCTCTGGCTCTTTCGCCGCCACCTGGTAAGGATAGAGGCAATTTTCCGGCGTCAGCACATGAACCTGAAGGCCCCGATCCTGAATTTTTTTCCGGATTGCTTTCGCATCATAATAACGCATATGGTCCAGCCATACATGGGGTGCGCCGCACCACAACTCCAGTGATTTGAATCCAAGCCGCTGCTGTGCATCCAGAAAATAATCCAGCGAATAATTTAAATAATGAATATTCATCCCGGCGACCTGTTCCCGCCGTATTTTAGGCGCGGCTATTGGTTCCTCCATCCCTTTTGTTTTCATTTCAGACATCGGCCTCATCTCCCTCCTCTAAGATATAAGGCTCAAAGGCCCGGAAATTTCTTGCATCTGCCGCTGCAGGATCCTGAAAATATCGAAAATCCGTAATTTCCTGACTGATCAATCCCTCATAATGATATTTATTTAAAACATTCAGGTAACTTTCCAGCGGGAAAAGACCATCTCCCCAGACCAGGTGCCCATAAGGCCGGCCGTCCACAAAATGAGTATGTACGATATTTTTTCCCAGAGCTGCGAACCATTCTTCCGGGGTCTCACCGGCCACGCCCATGGCGATCGTATCAAGCCCGGCCTTAATGTTTGGATGATCCACATCCTGGAGCAGCCGCTCTAACTCCGGCAAAGTAATGATACATTTACTCTCCTCCGGCCGGACGGTTTCCACCGCGATCGTAACTCCGTAATCTGCCGCGACAGGCGCCAGCAGCGATAAACTTTTAACTGCCCGCTCATAAACTCTGTCATATTCCTCATCCCAGGTTCCACCGATACAATTAGTCAACAGCTTTTCCGCTCCAAGCTGCCCGGCCGCTTCCAGTCCCCGTTTAAAATACTCCATACTGCGTTCATGAAATCCCTCATCCGGCGAACACATTAAATACGGATATACCGCACATTCCGGCGTGAAACATCCGATTGTAAGTCCCCGTTCCTCCGCCATCTTCCGTATCGGCGCCGTATCCTGAAATCCGGTATGGTCCATGAGAAAATGGGGAGCCATCCCCACCAGCTCAATCGTCTGAAATCCGGCCCTCGCCTGGGCGTCCAGCATATAATCCAATGGATAATACAGATAATGGATCCCCATCGCTGAGAGCTGTTTTCTGTGAATTACCGCCAATTTAATCCTTCCTTCCCTTCGCGCGATTGCGATAAGCTATAATAAATAATAAACAAAATCGTTGATACCGACCAGGAGATCGGATAACTCAGCATGATCGTATTCATTCCCGGCCAGATCATTGGTGCAAACATTGCCCAAAGGCTTCGAATCGCAAAAGCGCTGATACCTGTGATCAGCATCGGCACAAAACTATTGCCGACCCCTTTGATGACCCCGCCGAGCAGCTCCGTACCTGTATAAGTAAAATATGTCGGTACAAGGAAAAATGTATATTGGAGTCCCAACGCCAGCACCCTCTCGTCAGTTGAAAAAATACCAAGGAGCTGCCGTGAAAAGATAAGCAAAGGCAGGCATATCCCGGCAGTCAGGCCAATCGAAATCACAATACCGGCATGCATCCCCCGACGCACCCGGTCCATTTTTCCAGCGCCATAATTCTGACCGGTAAATGTGGTCATGGCCGTTCCAAAGGCCGTCATCGTCAGCCAGAATACACCATCTAACTTACTGACGGCCGCCCAGGCCGCAGCCACATCCGTTCCGAGCAGATTTACTTTCGCCTGAACGACAAGATTTGACACGGTATAAAGCATATATTGGAAACCCGATGGAAGTCCAATCCGTATGATCTGTCGAAGAATCTCCGGATAGGCCTGACATCCTCCAAGAACAAGACGATAACTTTCCTTTGTATTTAAAAGTGTCCGCAGCACCAAAACCGCACTGGATGCCTGAGCCAAAATCGTCGCCAGAGCCGCGCCGAATATTCCCATTTTCAAAACGGCCACGAGCAACACATCCAGACCAATGTTCACGACCGTTGTGAATATAAGAAAATATAACGGCCGTTTCGCATCTCCGACTGCCCGGAGAACACTGGAACCCATATTATACAAAAGTGATGGAATGACGCCGCAAAAATAGACTCGCAAATATAAGGCTGCACCATCCACAACATCTGCCGGTGTATTCATCCACCGCAGCGCCGTCGGCGTTGCGAAAATTCCTGCCACAGTCAGTACCGCCCCACAGATCAATGCCAGTCTCATGGAAGCGTATACTGAATATTTTAAACGTTCATGATCCCTTGCCCCGTAACAATGGGAAATAACAACTCCGGCTCCTGCCGAAGCCCCGATAAAAAAACCAACGGATAAATCTACCAGAAGACTGGATGTACCGCCGAGCGCGGCCAGAGCCGCCTTGCCCACAAAACGTCCAACAACGACGGCATCCACTGTTGTATACATTTGCTGAAAAATAGAACCGAACCATATTGGAAAAAAATAAAGCAGAAGATTTTTCCAGATACTGCCTTCGGTAATATTTCTGCCAGACATTTTTTCCATAAAAATCTTCCCCCTTTATCAAAATCAATCGTAAAAAAAAGTATTCAGAACATCGCCTTGTAGCACGCATTTCGCACACTATACCTACGGCGAGTTTTTGAACACCCAGTTTCTACTCTCACCCGGTGGTGAGGGGAGGTAAAACTATTTATTTTACAAGAATAAAATAGCATTAATTATCTGAAAAGTCAATTATTCTCAAAGAATAAATATGTAAAAAAGCAGAGAAATTTATGAATGAATATTGACTTTAACAACCTACCTCTTTAAAATTAAATTTATAAAAGATTTGCTGAAATTAAAGCAAAAGAACCAAAGGAGAGAGAAAAATTATGAAAAAATGTCTTGCATTAACCCTTGCACTGATTCTCGCCCTTGGCTGTACAGCCTGCGGCGCTTCTGAAAAGGAAGAAACATCAGCTGAAACAACCACTGCTGCCGAATCTGGTGAGACTGCCTCTGCTGATTCCAGCTATGCAGCAACAGATGTTGAATATCACTCCGTTGCTGAAATCCAGAAACGCGGAGAACTTCATATGGCTACGGAAGCAACTTTCGCTCCATACGCCTTCAAAGATGCCGACGGCAATATCGTAGGTCTTGAACCAGCCATGGCCCAGGCCATTGCTGACGAAATGGGGGTTAAATTAGTCATTGATGATATGGCATTCGATTCCGTTCTTCCTAGTGTTCAGGCCGGTCTTGACGATGTGGCGATCGCCGCATTGACACCAACCGCCGAACGTCAGGAATCCTTCACATTTACCCAGTCCTATCTGTCCAATGGTCAGATGTCTCTGGTACGCAAAGATGATGTGGATAAATTCAAAGATGAAAGCGCTATGGTTGCCGGTGTAACAATGGGCGCTCAGAAGGGAAGCTATCAGCAGACAGTTGCTGAAACGCTGTATCCGGACTGTACAGGACGTTATATGGAAACTATTCCAAACGTTGTTATGGATTTGAAAGCAGGCAATATTGATATCGCCATTATGGATTACGACAACGCTTACGCTTATGCTTTACAAAACGATGATTTGGAAACAGCTTTCGTTGTTCCAATGCTCGAAGGTGATGAGGCCGCAAACTGTGCGGCAACTATGCTCGGAAATGATGATCTTACAAATTATCTGAATGAACTTATCCAGAAATATATTGACGACGGTTCCATGCAGAAATGGTATGAAGAAGCCGTTGCTCTTCAGCAGGAACTTGCTGAAGCTGAATAACCATTCCCATAAGGTGCTGTCCCCTGGCAGCACCTTATGCTTTTCAGATTGAAGGAGGTACATAAGATGGATTTATTCTCTCTTGGCAGAATGTTTGATTTATTCAGCAAATATTCTTCCCATTTCCTGGGCGGTGCCTGGATGGCACTGGTTTTATCATTAATAACCGTCATTTGCAGCACCATTTTCGGTACAATTTGCGCCCTGGGTAAAATGTCCCGGATCAAACCGCTGAAATGGCTCATTAGTGCATATATTGAAGTTTTCCGTTCAACACCGCTGATGGTTCAGGTCATGGTCATCTACTTCGGTGCGGCTGCTTTTGGTATTAAAGTTAATGTCCCATTTATGAAGGACTTCAACAGTTTCTTCTGGGGACTTCTTGTACTTATTCTGAACAGCTCTGCCTATGTGGCCGAAATCGTTCGAAGCGGTATCGGAGCCGTGGATTCCGGCCAGATTGAAGCTGCCCGAAGCCTTGGTATGTCTCATGGACTGACCTTAAAGATGGTTATTCTCCCACAGGCACTCCGAAACATCCTGCCGGCATTGATGAACGAATTTGTATCGATCATCAAAGAAACATCTATTGTTTCCCTGGTTGGTATCAGCGAATTAATGTTCTGTGCTAAAGACGTTATCGCCATTTCTTACAGAACACTGGAACCTTACATCATTACAGCGATTATCTACTTCATTATGGTATTCCCTTTGTCGAAACTGGTTGCATACATCGAAAGGAGGCTGAACGCAAGTGTCACACGTTAAAACAGACGAAGCCCTCTTACAGGTACGCGGTCTGAAAAAACATTTCGGCCACCTGGAAGTTCTCAGAGGCATTGATATTGATATACATAAAGGCGAAGTTGTGGCAGTCATCGGTCCATCCGGTTCAGGTAAAAGTACCTTCATCCGCTGTCTCAACCGTCTGGAAGAACCAACGGCCGGTGAAGTTATCTTCGAAGGCCAGCAGATCAACACAAAGAGCGCCGATATCGATAAAATCCGACAGAAAATCGGTATGGTATTCCAGAACTTTAACTTATTCAGCAACATGACGATCATGCAGAATATTACCGCTGCACCGATCAACGTCAAAAAAATTCCGAAAGATCAGGCCGAGGAACGTGCTTTAAAACTTCTCGACCGAGTCGGTCTGAAAGACAAAGCCGCCGAATATCCGGTACGCCTTTCCGGCGGACAGCGCCAGCGTGTCGCCATTGCCCGCGCATTGGCCATGGATCCGGATATCCTCTTATTTGACGAACCGACTTCTGCACTGGACCCGGAAATGGTTGGTGAAGTTCTTAATGTTATGAAAGAACTGGCCGAAGACGGAATGACCATGGTCGTCGTTACCCATGAAATGGGCTTTGCCCGTGAAGTTTCTGACCGGGTAATCTTTATTGACCAGGGTGTCATTCAGGAAGAAAATGAACCAAAAGAATTTTTCGCTAATCCAAAAAATCCGCGGCTTAAAGATTTCTTAAACAAAGTATTATAAAACGACGGCGCAGCCTTATAACTGCGCCGTCATTTTACTTATCCCCATCTAATCTGTACAGGATAATTGGTACATATAGTCTTTTGTAGCTTCATAAAGTTTATTAAATACTTGCCCCTGTTTTCGATAGATAGCATAATTCTCTGAATTTGGGGCATATATTTTTTCAATCTGAATCTGTCCGGAAAGCTCTTTCCAATCGGCGAAAGCGCCGCCAGCCAGAGCGGCCATAAGCGCATCGCCGTAAGCCGCGCCAACTGATACAGCCGGAATACAGATTTCCTGTTCAAGAATATCCGCCAGACATTGGAGCCAAAGGGCATTTTTTGTGCCGCCGCCCACAGCAAAAATCCGTCTTATAGGCAGATCATGGGCTTTCATCAATTCCACATTGGCCCGAATAGTATAACAGATACCTTCAATCCCTGCCCGAACCATATGACCACGGGTATGTCGGGTTTCCAGTCCAAAGAATACGCCCCTTGCTTTCGGATCATTCACCGGCGTCCGTTCCCCGGCAAAATAGGGAAGACAGACAAGTCCTTCACTTCCCGCCGGAGCCTCTGAGGCCTCCGTCTCCATCCTGTGAAATGGCGATTCATTTCCGCCCTCCACATCCCGATACCACTGCTCCCTCATCCACTGGGTCAATGCTCCGGCCATATTTGTTCCGGCACAGATGCCATAAGTCCCCGGTAAAATAAAGGTTCCCGGCCAGAGACGCGGTTCCTGAATCATATGGTCACTGAGATAAATCATATATCCTGTAGAACCAAGCTGAATCATCATATCTCCCGGCTGACAGACGCCTGAGGAAACCGCTTCTGCCCCCGAGTCCCCCGTTCCGGTAAGTACCGGCGTTCCGGCAACAAGCCCGGTATCCCAGGCCGCAGCCTCTGTTACGGTTCCGGCGACAGCCGTTGCAGGAAGCATCTCGGCTAATTGGTCCGGGCGGCAAAACTCTCTGCATCCCTCCGGATTCACACAGCCCTTCTCCAGATCATAAAGCGGCAGAAAATCTTCAGCCAAATATGGGTCCAACACATAATTTCCAGTCAAACGGCCGCACAAATAAGACGAAGCAGTCAAAAACTTGTATGCTCTCTCCCAAATCTCTCTATGATGGTTCTTAAACCACATGATCTTCGGCGCTACATCCGAACTGCAGGGTTCATGTCCAAATATTTTCTGCGCCTCTTCACCGTATTTTTCCAAGGCCCATTCGATTTCACCCTGACTGCGGCTATCAATGCCGTAAAGAATTGCTTCGCAAAGGGCTTTTCCATCCCGGTCCACGGGAACACAATCACAGCCAAGCGCAGAAAGTCCTACACAGTCAATCTCGGATGCGGATATTCCGGCACTTGTCATCAACAGCTTGCATAATCGGCAAAAGTCTCCCCACCATATGGCATCCGCATCCTGGGAAAACCACCCGGGATGAGGATTATCCACAGCGTGCCCAATAGCTTCCATAGCCAGGATTTTGCCCTTGCCATCCACAAGGACGCCTTTACTCTCCCGGGTTCCTATATCAATACCAAGATAGCACTTCATCACTACTCACCCCGCAGCATATGTACTTTATCCATAAATCTCCGTACACGCGCCTCATCTACCGGATTATCAAAAAGACCGTTTTTCTTAAAAGCAGAACCTACAAATGCACCGTTGCAGCGACACAAAACATACTCAATATTCTCCTGTTTACATCCGGTTCCGCATACGACCGGCGTCCCCTTAGCCACTTCGGCCACTTGCTCAAGAAGCTTTCCGGCCGGTCCGGAACCTGCCGCCATACCGCCGACAACGAGCGCATCCGGACGGCAATTAAACAAAAGTGAACTGGCAATATCCGCTGTCTTCCGATCTCCCACACAGGCATCACCCTCACTGGTTACAAAATAAAAAAGCTTCAGATCATCCAGACGGTAAGCATTTTTCAGACGCAGGGTCACCGCAATATCCCTGTCTACCATGCCGAAATCTCCGGCCCAAACGCCGGTAAAAAGACACCGTGTAAAGTCAGCTTCCACCGCAGCACATAAAGAAATCGTCGCATCTCCGTCAAAAATCGCCTCTGCCCCAAACGGCACCTGAATCGATGGTTTCAATGCTCCAATGACCATTCCCATGGCCGCCAGTGTCACTGAAGACACATGCTTCTCATAAGGCATACTGAATTCATTAGTGAACAAAACCCCGTCCACTCCGCCGTTCTGCAAAGCTTCCAGATCGGCCCGCGCCCGTCCAATAACCGCATCCATTCCCTCGCCTTTATAAAAAGGGTCCCCCGGAAGCGGCTGAATATGAACAAGACCAATAATCGGTTTTTCCGTTCCAAAAAGTTCTGATAAAAATGACATATCCATATCCTCCCATTTGTCATAAAACTATTTTACCATATCACGAATATTAAACAACTCATGAAAACAAAATAACGGAATCGCCTTTTTTTATTAACTACTTCACCCGTACCGGATGACGAATGACTGTTTTTAAATTTTCCGGTTTTGTCCGCCTCGGATCGCCCAGATAAATCTCATGATGGCGGCGCTCAGAATTGATGTCCAAAACATAGCCGTTTTCTTTGATATATTTTTCCATCATTTTTATAGTCTCCGGCTCCGCATCATAAGGCCCAACATGCATGACCTGACAACACAAGCCCTCTGTAAATGTAACCAGCCGTGTCGATGAAAAATCAATATAAGGCTTCTTTTTTTGAAGGCTCTCCTTCGCCCACTCAAAAACCGCTTCCGTCACAAACTCAGGCTGACGGATCATGGATGTCCAGCAAAACTTATCTTTATCTGACACATTTTGCCCGTCAAAGTTCCCGTCGTCTACCCACCAAAGGCCTTCCAAAGGTGGAACGACATAATCAAAATAACCCTTCGGCTGTGTTCCACTCATCTTACTCATTTTAATCGTAAATGACAAACCATAAAGAATTTCCATCGCCTTTTTGTAACTCTCCGAAGTATTTGGATTACCTTTGCCGTCCACCATGATAAAAATCATCTCCGGCACCTCGATAATTGACGGTTTCTTTTTCGGCATATATAAATCTTTATATTCTTTCTTATAATCTATTTTTCCCATAAATCCATTTCCCTCTTTCAGGCCCTTTATCCCCGGCGGCTCTTCTTCGGTTTCCTTGGTTTCGGCACAGGAAGTTCGGCACAGGTTGCCTGAATAAGTTCCACCAAAAAGACTTTGTCGTCCAGTTTTTCCACTGCATACATTCCCGGCCTTCCGCCGTGGGGCGCTACAGCAACAGCTTCCGGCATCAACCTTTTCCCGGATTTTGTAGCTTTCACATAAAACTGATTATCTTCCACTGTTCCAAAAAATTTGCCGTCAAGCCACAACCCATATTCACCAAAAAGCTTTTTATAAATTATGTTTCCCGCTTCATCCAATTGACCGACAACATGCTGGACAAATTCCTCGCTTGAAGCCATAAAATCGCCTCCCTGATCATCTTTTTATTAGTTTATCACATAAAACAGGACACCTTTATGTCATCATTGATATTTTTCCATCATCTTTCGAATGTTTTCCTCAAATAGCCGACGCAATTCTACCGGCTCCAAAAGTTCTGCCTGAGATCCGAAGCTTAACAGCCAGTTAAAAAGATTGTCCGCATCCATAAAATCAAAGATAAATAAAAGCTTCCCGTCGGGCTGTTCTTTAAAACTGTCTATTCCAAAATCATCGATCAATCGCCATTTTGCCTCCGGCTCAAATAAAACCTTCGCGCATACCTTTGGTTTCATAAACACCGCAGAAGGCGGCTCCGGCACGCCATACTCCCGAACTTTAAAGCATTCTCCCGTCTGCTCAATTTCCGACATCCGATTTAATTTAAACAGACGAAAATCCTGTTTATCCACACAAAATCCCCATACATACCAAGAAGACCATTTAAATACCAATCGGTAAGGTTCCAGCTTTCGATGACCTTCCCCCTTTGGTCCGTAATAGTCAAAGGCTATTCTTTCATGACACTCTATGGCTTGCTGTATTTTTTCTATTTTGGGCGCCAGAGAAGATTTATACCAGGACGATAAATCAATGGATATGTACTGACCGGAAAGAATTCCTTCAGGACGTCCCGCAGATAACTTGTCCATCAACTGCTGATAACGATTCGTTCCGCTGACACTGTCAAGACTTTTCAATCCTGCAAAAATCGCCTTCATATCCGAAGAAGTGAGCAGTGTTCTGTCCATTTTATAATTATCCATAATAGAGATTCCGCCGTTTTTCCCACGCACTGTCATTACCGGAATTCCGGCCTGACATAAATGTTCAATATCCCGGTTGATTGTCCGCCGGGACACTTCAAATTTTTCCGCCAATTCAGGCGCTGTTATTTTTTCCTGTTGAAGTAAAATGGATAAAATTCCAATTAAACGATCGATTTTCATGGCAGACCTCCTGTATTTTTATTTTAACAAATTTTACTCAGGTTTAACACAATGCAGATAGAATATTATAAATTCTTTATGCTATGCTACAAAATGGAGGAAAGATTAAAAAAATGAAAGAAGAAAAATTAACGTACAAAATGGTAAAAGAATCCAAAGAAGTTAACGCCTTTATCGAAAAAGGCAATGAGACACTGGGAATCATCGGTTTTACAGAGCATTCCAGGAAACATGCCGCCAAAGTTGCAGAAACATCGGGAAAAATTCTGGAAACATTGGGTTATGATGAACATTTAATTGAACTTGCTAAAATTGCAGGCTACATGCACGATATGGGTAACTGTGTCAACCGACACGACCATCCCCACAGCGGAGCTCTTATGGCTTTTACTTTATTAAACCGCTGGAATGTCCCGGCTGAGGACATCGCCGTTATCGTCAGTGCTATCGGCCAACATGATGAAGGCACCGGAACTGCCGTAGATCCTGTGTCTGCTGCCCTGATCCTCGCAGACAAAACGGATGTGCGCCGCAACCGGGTTCGCAACAAAATTAAAGCCAATTTTGATAAACATGACCGGGTCAACTATGCAGCCATATCATCCCGACTAATCATTAATACAGAAAAAAAGACAGCCCAACTCCGAATCGAACTGGATGAAAATATCTGTTCCATTATGGATTATTTTGAAATCTTTATGCAGCGCATGCTTATGTGCAAACGGGCCGCTGAACTTCTCGGCCTGAATTTTAAACTCATTGCCAATGGAAATAAAATTTGTTGATAATCAAAAAAACCGTAGTCAGACTCTCATCAAACTACGGTTTTTTCTTAAAACAAAGTCATATTGAAGAATTTATTTTTCCTCATCATCTCTGAATTTCTTTCTAAAAGTTTTCAGCGAAATACCGCCGACACCCAAAGAAGCAATCGCCACGCTTGCCCATGCCCAGATGTTCATGGCATCGCCTGTCTTTACATTATTAGATGTCTTTGTGCCCTTTGTGCCAGAACCATTGGACGTCTTATTGGCTGTGCCTGCCGCTTTGGTCTCCTTCGTTTCTTTGGATTCATTCGGGGTCTTTGATTCATTCGGAGCCTTCGATTCATTCGGGGCCTTTGATTCATTTGGAGCCTTTGATTCATTCGGAGCCTTCGATTCATTCGGAGTCTTCGATTCATTCGGGGTCTTCGATTCATTCGGATCTTTGGATTCAGGCTCTGTCGGTGTTGGCACTGGTTTTACAATACTGCCGGATACGGCCGGATAACCTGCAGATTCTATCTCCACTGTATATGTGCCATCTTCCGGGAAGGCCGGCGTCGAATTGCCTCTTCCTTTAATTTCAGCATCCGGATTGACTGTGCCGTCTGTGTTAAATATAACTTTGCCTGCATTACCTCTGCCAAGTGCCTTTCCATTGACTTTTACCGATGTAATATTGTTCAGATAATTTTCAATGTCAATACCTTCCGGAACAACAAGTTTATTATTTTCAAGCTTAATATCTCCGTCTTTTAATCCGGCAGAAAGTACAAAGGTAACCATCATATCTGCATAATTATCATCTGTAAATGTCAATGTATAGGAACCGATACCGGTATTTTCTGTTTTATGAACAGTAAATCTTCCCTGCTCATAGGTATAGTCACTATCAGCAAGAGTTTTTCCGCCATGCTCTGCTTTTGTCAGCATATAGCTGCTGTCTTCTGGTCCTTTAATATCGACGTTTACAGCTGCGCTATCAGCAAATATGCCATCTTCGGCAGCAACGCTGCCATTTTCTCCAACGAGTTTTTTCACCGGAAGATTTGTATTAATTACAATATCTGCACCGTCTTTTACCAAATAGGTAATTTTAGTGATTGTTTCTCCCTGAATATCTGCATATCTTGCATAGTCCAGTACATTCCCATGCGGCTCCGTCTTTGGTTCTACAGCAAATGCCATCTCACTTGTTCTGAGCCACAGGTTTTCCAGATGCTCCATACCGTATTTCTTACCGCTGGCCGTTTCAAGAACCACACCAAGCATGTTATCCGTTGTCGGAATTCCCTCAGCATTTACTGAAATCAGGTAATGTCCCCATGGCGTATTTGTGGAAATTTCAGCCGATGCGCCTTCCGGTTCAACCGTTTCAGTCACCATAGCAGTCAATGTACCATCGCCATTGAGTACTTTATATTCCAACGGAGCTTCCACGCCTTCTTCAAGAAGCGACATACTGCCAATAATTTCAAACAGTTTATTATTGCAGGTCTGTCCTGCTGCAATGGCTTCCTTCGCCGCATTATACAAACTTTCCGGGACTGCAATATTCACATTGGCAATACCATTAATATTGACGCCGCCTTCTGCGGTATCTTCATTGTAAGTCACACCAAATCCTTTCGATTTGCTTGAAGTTGCACTGCTGACTGCATCATACTGTCCATCCTCTCGTAATGATGCCGCCGGATCAGATGCCCCAAGATTCATTTCTGCATTCTCTGGCACATCCGTCAATTCACCATAGTAGAAATCTGCATACGGTAAATTCACAGTACCATATACGTATTTAGAAACTTTTTTTACATTAAATGTCCAGGACTGATCCGCATACTCATCACTGGCAAAAATGGCTGTATAGGAATTATTTTCAAGGCCTTCCGGAAGTGTCAATTTTCCGTTCTCGTAAGAAGCTCCATATTCGACTGCATCATATATTTTTGAGCCTCTTCCGGAACCTACCCGGATTTTAGAAAGAATATAACCCTCCGGCAATGCACTAATATCAACATTGACCTCTGCAGCGCCATTTTCATTCATTGTAACTTCCGTATCTCCGGTAATCTTTCCTTCAACCTGTTTTTTTACAAAAAGATTCTGGCTGGCCACATCATACTTATAAACCCCTTTGGTCGTATAATAAGTTATCGCCGTAATTGTTTTGCCCTGAATATCACCAAACTGTTCCGTATTCATAGGTGTTCCGCCTTTGGCCATCGGACGGTCTGCATTTACATAGAAAGAAAATTCTCCCATACGGAACCAGATATTTTCCAGATAACCCAGGCTATAAGATTTTCCGTCATTTGTAGTTAAAGTCATTCCCTGAATGGTATCTGTCGTAATATCGTCGGCAAGATGCGTCGTATGTCCTTCAGTAATATCAATCTGATAATCGCCCCATGTGGAAGTTGTAGCAATCGTTGCTGCCGCATCTTTAATTTCTGTCACATTGTTTACTACACTTTCAACAGAACCATCGGCTGCCAGAATCTTATAATAAGCGCCGGAAGCATCGCCCGGGACTGCATTTTCAATAGACGCAGCTTTTGCATAAACACCTTCCGTCGGAACTCCTGCGGCTTTAAGTATCATTGCCTTCACATAAACCTCTGCCAGTGTCTGAACAGCAACATTTTTTACACCATTAAAGGTTGTAGTGCCGGACTTCTGGGTATCATCCGTATAATTAAAAGTGACATCCGCATTGGCAAATTTAGAACCCTTACCCACCGTGGCCGTAGACACCACATCATAAGCCGCTTCTGAAAGTCCGCTATAGTATTCCTTATTTGAGAAATTGACCGTACCAGATACATTACCAGTCAATTCTTTATTATCTGCCTTATAATAAATGCCCGTTTCATCAATCTGTGTATACCCGTCGGCTGCTGTTTTTCTATAATTATAAGTCACGCCGCCAACAACAATCGTCTGTGATGCAGCCTCCGCAGGAGCCAATGCCGCCACTGCATCCTGTAAGGCCTGGACCGCATTATTTATTTCATCCTGAGTCTTTGTATCTTTATTGGCCAGAACATCTTTTGCAGAATTAAAAGCCAGCTGAAAAGCTTCCCAACTTTTCGGTGTATAATCTGCCGCTGCATAATTTGCCGCTTCTGTAGCGCTTACAGCATCCGATAAAGCCGCTGCATCAACCTGTGGTACGGCCACTGACCCTTCCGCCCCCTGGATAGCCGCCAGTGCTGCGGATTTGATGCCTTCGGCGGTATATGTGGCACTGGATACTGCATCCCAGTTATTAATTGTATTTTCTGTAGCCGACTGTCCAACCAATGCCTTTTTAGCCGATTCCTTTCCCCAGGCCATATAGTTGCTGTTTAACGTATCTGCGTCTTCCGATGTAACCTCCACAGCATTAATGATGCCGTCAGCAATAGTCACACTCACATTAATCTTATATTCACCCTGGAACCACCCGTTACCATCAGCATCCGTAACGGTCGATGTTGAAGTATAAACCCCATCCGCTGCTACCTGTTCGCCCGTCACTGCAAGTGTTTGAATGGGCGCCATGGCCGCCGTCATCGCCGCAGCTATGGCCGCAGCTATGGCTCTCTTCATAATTCCTTTTTTCATTTTGTCCTCCTTTATAATGATAAAAATTATTAATTAGTTGCTTCTAACTCATAGTTAAAAAAATTATATTCAGATTCCCAGCCACATACACAAACAAAACAAAAGCAGTGCCCTGAAAATCGTAAACAACACTTCATTTCCTTTAATTTCTTTCAGTCCGCAATGAATATTTCCCTTAGGACAGATATCAATACATTTCTGGCACTGAAAACATTCTCCCGACACAAAACGCTCTTGAGCTTCCGGCAATTCAATATCTGCCGGACATTTTCGTGTACAGGCCGTACAGCCTCTGATACAGTTTTCCCGTTCCCTTCGGAGTCCAAATAGAGGCAGTACCGGAAGCATAGCAAATAAAGCCCCCATCGGGCATAAAAACCGGCAGAAAAACCGCTCCTGCACACACATGCCGATAAGTATCAGTATAAACAGTATGACACCAGCTATATGCCCGCCAAGATTAAAGTTCCCGGCATGAAGCATGGAAAATACTTCCCATGGACTGCTGCCCTGCGTTTTAGAAAAAACACCGCCAAAGCAGGCAAAAACAATAAATGCCAACAAAACAAATTTCACTACAGCCAGTTTCTTTCCAATATTTACTCCCAATGACACTGGCTTTTTCCTGACCTTTTTGCATATCCAAACATACGCTGCCCGCACCGCATCACCTAAACTGCCGAATGCACAGGCAAAACCACAGAAAAATCTTCCGAAAATCATAGTAAACACACAGAGCATAATCAAAACGGAAACAAAGGAAGTAAGTTCAATCTGTTCTCCTGCGCCAATCTGACTAAAAATATATTTAACACCGTTAAATGCCGCTGTATAAGCAGACGGAATTAAGATAAAGAAAATCAATTGGATAATAACTCTCAGCCATATATGTATTTTTTTTAAATCTTTCGCTCCAGGATGTAAAAAATTAATTTTGTCCATATCATTCTTCCGCCTTTTCCAACGCCTGAGCCGCCGCATTTTTAATACCAGTGGAGCTGAATGTTGCGCCGCTGATCGTATCGACCTCCGCAGACTGATTTTCTATAATTTCAGGTATAATATTTTCGGCCATAGACAGATAGGCGCCATCTTCGCCGTTCGCCGATGTAACAGCCACATCTGTAATGATTCCGCTCTCTATAGTTACATCAACAGAAATCGTACCTCCGAATCCTTCGGCTTCGCCATTATATGTTCCATCTTTATAACTTCCGCCTGAATTACCGCTGCTTAAGGTCACTGCAGACGCGCTTTCCAATTGAGCATTTAAACGAGCAATTTCCTCCTTCTGCTCCCGGCTGTTCACCGTACTGTTATAACCCAGAAGGATGATAACCATTGCCGCAAAATTGACGCTTCGAATAATTAACGTTTTCACAATATCACCTCATCATTCTGTTTCTTCATCTTCCAACGCCATCCGACAGCCGTTTATAATTGCATTTGACGAACACGTTGCTCCTGAAATCATATCGATATCCTCCGGCAGACCTTTTTCAAGGATTTGTCCGACAACCCCTTTATATTTCTTCGTGCCCTCGGCCGCCCTCTTGATAAAGCTTCCATTCATACTGTTTTCTCCGCCGTCCTTATCCGCAATATCCTTAATATCAACAATCCTTCCATCTTCAACCGTGACCGTCATCGATAACACATATTCATCGAAATCTTCATTTTCGTCCGGTTTGCATGGAATCTCTATGGTCCATACCTCTTCCGTGTCCTCTGGTTTTGTTTCTTCTGGTTTTGTTTCTTCCGGTTTCGTTTCTTCCGATTTCGTTTCTTCCAATTTTCCGTTTGTGGCTTCGTCCGCTTTGACCAAAGCATCTTTTACTGCTTCGATAATACCATTAGAACTGAAGGTCGCACCGGACACCACGTCCACGTCCGCAGACTGCTTTTTCAGGATCTTTTCCGTCACCCCCTTAGCCCGGTTCAAAAACACTTCATCATCTTCGGATTCAGTAATTACCACATTCCTGATAGTCTTATCCTGAATAAGCACCGCTACGGTCATATCCCCGCTGAATCCTTCACCAACCCCAAAATAGACGCCGTCTTTATATGGAATCATTCCAGTAATGATATCATCGTCTTTATTTGATGAATTATTCGGTTTTGTTTCATCCTCCTTACCGTTTGCTGCCTCATCGGCCTTTGTCAGGGCATCCTTTACAGCCGCTATGATTCCTTTAGAGCTATAAGTTGCTCCGGATACCGTATCCACATCCGCTTTCTGGGATTTGACAATATTTTCTGCAATAACCTTTGCCCGGTTAAAGAATGCCGCATCATCTGCCGAATCAATAATATTTACAGCGGTTATTGTTTGATCTTTAATGACAACGTCCACTGTAATATCCCCATGAAATCCTGTGCCGCTTCCTCTATATGTCCCATCCTTATATGGGATCGTGCCGGATTTTTCAGGGCTGGCCGGTTCGAGATTTCCTACTGAACAATTATTTTCACTTTGTTCTGTCCGGCTCTCCTGATTATTTTGATTTTCCTGCTCTGCAACGCCAGCCTGTCTGAGCGCATCTCTTACCGCCTCAATAATCCCCACTGAACTGTAGGTTGCCCCGGACACCGTATCCACGTTCGTACTCTGAGAAGAAAGAATCGAAGCAATTAAAGCAGAAGCACTCGTCATATAACTATCCCCATCACTGCTGGAGAGTACTTGAATTGAAGTGATCCGGCCACCGCTGACAACTGCCTGAACCGTAATCGGCCCTGCAAATCCGGTGCCTGTTCCCGTGTAGGTGCCGTCTTTATAAGCCGATGGCTCATCCACCGTATCAACACTGGTTGAACCCTGCCCGGCCGCCCCACTGCTGGCAGCTCCCGTCTCTCCGCTGTCTGTCTCCCCGGTCAACGCATTTTTTACTGCACTGATAATTCCTCTGGAACTGTAAGTCGCACCGGATACCACATCCACATCAAGGCTTTGGTCAGCAATAATTTTATCAATAACGCCCCTGGCCCGATTAAAAAATGCGTCATCATCTGCTTCCACTTCCAAAATATTGATCGCAACAATGGTTTTATCTTTAATTTCCACGGAAACACGAATCTGACCTGCAAATCCGGTGCCCGTTCCCGTATAAGTACCATCTTCTTTATCAAAATTTCCTTTCTTTTCTGTTTTATCCTCTTTTTTTTCCGCCTTGCCTTTATCTGCATCCGCTCCGGCTGTCTCATTAATTGTTTTGACAGGCTCTGCATAAACCGGTTCTGTATATCCATTAAGTGAAATACCGATACAGGCCGCAGCCACGGTTGTGGCCAACATTGGTGCATAGGCTGATAATCGTTCATATAATTTCACAGTTCATCGCTCCCTCGTAATAATTTCTACATTATAATCTGAAGTAAAACTCTCTTTAATCCCTTCACTCACATACAAGTCTCCATTATCGGATAAAAGAATCACATCAAAACTGTCACTATTTTCCCGCCAATATTCAATCGCCCTATCCTTTCCCATAACAAACAAAGATGTGGACAATCCATCCGCCAACGTACCATCCGCACTGACAATAGTAACCGAAACCAAACCATTATTTGCCGGATATCCGGTTTTCGGATCAATAATATGATGATAAGTGACGCCATCCTGCTCAAAGTTCCGTTCATACCCGCCGGAAGTGATCACCGCCCGATCCCGGGTACTAAGAACTCCCAGATAATTATCACCGCCTTCAGGACTTCGCACTGCCACCCGCCACAGTGAACCATCTGTTTTTGTACCATAAACCTGGACATTGCCTCCCAGACTGACACAACCGCCAGTCACATCATACTCACGAAATATGTCCATTATCCTCGCCGAAGTATAGCCTTTGGCAATGCCTCCAAAATCAATTTCCATCCCTTCCCGGTTAAAAGAAACGGTTGACGCCGAAGCATCATAGACAATATTTGACGCATCCGTCAGTTTCGAAAGTTCTTGAAGGGTTTCATCCGACGGTACATTGAAATTGCCATCGGCAAATCCCCAGGCTTTCATCACCGGATAAATAGCCACATCAAAGGCTCCGTCCGTCGATTTATATAACTCCAGGGACCGTTCCAGCAAATACCTGGTATCCTCAGACAATATGCCTCCATGATCCGCATTGATCCGGGCTACCTCACTGGTACTCTGACCTGTAGACAGCAGAGCGTCCAGCCGTTCAATTTCCACCTTGGCCTCATCAACGGCTTCCTGAGCCCTGGCTCCATAAGCGGTAATCGTCATATAAGTATCCATAGCAAAAATATCACTTCTTGCTTCTATACTTTCCGCCGCAGCATCCGTTTCCCCGGACATTCCTGCATGTACACCGCATCCGAAAAGCAGGACAGTGATGATCATCCCATAGATAATCATTAAATAACGCTTCATAATATCCCCCTTTTGGTTAGTAGATTCTAACTTCAAACACCATATCATCACGTCAGGCAGGTGTCAATAAAACCTCCCGGTATAAATGACCTCTTTTTATCATCTGGCCCCTAAAAAGGGGCTAATCTGACGATTTTCTCTAAATTAAACGGATTTATACAATACTTTGACAAATAATACAAAGGACTTCTCAGCCTGAATTTTAAACACATTGCCAATAGAAATAAAATTTGCTAAAATAGATTTCGGAGGGATGTCTGATGCACAAAAAACAACCGCAGACAAGCTGTGACACCTGCCTCTATTATTCTTATGATGAGGATTATGAGGCCTACATGTGTGATATGGATATGGACGAAGATGAATATGCTCATCTGATCTCAGATGACCGCTATAACTGTCCTTATTACCGAAACGATAACGAATATGCCGTTGTCCGTAAACAAATGTAAATATTATCCACCTTTTACCTGCTTCAATATTTAAGAATATTGAAGCTTTTTTCATTTTTCCTACATTTTCTTATAAGAAAAACGTAAGAATCCTGTCGGTCAATCCTCATATCTGTTCGATATAATGGTGGCATGTAAAGGGGAGATGACTATGAAAATTGTTATTCTGACCGGCAAATTCGGCATGGGTCATATAAAGGCTGCCGAAGCCATCAAAGAGGAGCTTACGGAACAAATGCACTCCGTCAGAGAATTGAATATAGAAATTATTGACTGGATCTCATATCTGACGCCTCACTGCGCCAAATATATTTACGGAAGCTATTCCGCATTAATCCGGCGCAGCGCTGTCTTTTATAACCTTCATTACAGATCATCAGAAAACGGCCCGGTTACTCAAAAACCAGATTTGGTCTGCTATCTTCGAATGAATCAACTGATTCGAGAGAAACAGCCGGATTTAATTATTTCTGTCCTGGCCTATGCTTCCAGAGCTGTATCTTATTATAAAGCTTTAAGCGGATCTTCGATTCCGTTGATCACCTGCGTCACAGATATCACAGGACATTCCGAATGGATAAATCACCATACAAATGCTTATGCCGTCGGATCAAAAGAAGTACGCCAGTCATTCATCAGAAAAGGAATTCCCGAAAATCAAATTTACATTACCGGAATTCCAGTCCGAAGAAGTTTTTACATACAACCCCCGCCGAAAAATGCCAATGAAAATTCGGCGGCCGAAAAATTGTCCGGAAATCTCCGGCCGAAAATCCTGCTGATGGGCGGCGGCCTCGGCCTTCTTCCAAAGAAGTTAGATTTTTACCGTCAATTAAACAATCTGGTTCCTGCAAAAATAACTTTGATCACAGGAAAAAATGAAAAGCTGTTCCATCAGCTTTATCATCGATTTGAAAATATAGAGGTACTTGGTTATGTCCGGGATATAGAAAACTATTTTCTCCGTTCTGATTTAGTTATCACAAAACCCGGCGGTATAACAACCTTCGAGGCCATTTTTTCGGAAACCCCGATCCTCGCTTTGAACCCAACCATGCACCAGGAAAAATATAATGCCGAATTTATTACAAAACACAAAATAGGTCAAACGCTCTTTCTTGAAAATAATCTGAAAGATGCAGAACGTATTGCAGAGCTTATTCAAAACACAGCTCTGATCAACCAATATAAACAACATATGAAGCTGATGAAAAAATCCTTTGCCGCCTGCACCATGACAACACTCATCGGCGAGGTAACTGCTGCTTTTCCATTAGGAGGTGCTTTACATAATGAAATCTTTAGTTTTAACTTTTGACGACGGACCTGATATTCGCTATACGCCGCTCCTGCTGGATTTACTATCTCATGAAAATATTCCTGCCGCCTTTTTTGTCGTAGGCAGCCATGCCAGCGCCCATCCGGAGCTTATACACCGGATGATTTCAGAAGGACATACCGTCGGCGGACATACCATGTCCCATAAAAATGCTATTTTTTGTACCCCATCCGATATCTATACAGATTTTAAAGCATCCATTCGCCTGCACAGAGAACTGACCGGGGATGCGCTGCGATTTTTCCGTCCGCCCTGGGGCATATCCACCCCTTTTTTAAACAGGTATATTAAAAAGTATCAAATTAAAAAAGTCCTCTGGGATGTGATGGCCGAGGACTGGGAATCCAGAACAACTTCCGGTCTCATCAGCGACAGACTGAGAGACCGGGTCTTTGACGGTGCCGTCATCTGCCTTCATGATGCCGGAGAAGATACGGGAGGCGCAAAGGGCGCTCCTCTCCGTACCATCGACGCGCTGATCCATACTATTCCATGGCTAAAAGCACAGGGTTACAAATTCCTTACCATGGATGAATATATTAAAGGAGTCGAATCCCATGTCATTCAACAGCAAAAAAAAGGCCTCTTATGGCCGTAATATATTTCTAATGCTTGTGCTGGCGATTATTACATTTACCGTCATCCTAAGCGGAAATGATATGGAAAATTTAATAACCGCTTTAAAATCGGCCAGCATTTTCTGGCTTCTGACAGGCCTTGGCTGTATGTTTCTTTTTGTGAGCTGCGAAGCTTTAAATATGTATCAGATTTCCCGCAGTCTCGGATGGCCTATGGCCCTGTCCAGATGCGAACAATATGCCTTTATAGGCTTTTATTTCAGTTCGATCACCCCATCCGCCAGCGGCGGCCAGCCGGTCCAGATGTATTATATGAAAAAAGACCATATCTCACTGGCCAATTCGTCGGTAATGATTTTATATATTGTTTTTGTTTACCAGATGGCTATGCTGCTGCTGCCAGGGATCATGTCTTTGTTCCATCCGAATCTGGCCATTCAGACAGCCGGCCATTTAAGATATCTTTTACCCTTCGGTCTGCTCACGAACGGCGGCGCGGCCGTACTGATGGCTTTGTTTCTGACTTCGGAAAAATTTGTTCTGCAAATTCTTCACGCGATCCTCCGGATCGGTACACGGATCCATCTGGTAAAACATCCGCAGGAAAGCTGGCAGCGTACACAGAATGAAATCCGGCAATATCACCAAAGTGCAGTAATTATCCGACAAAAGCCGATACTTTTTATTCGTGTCCTGCTGACTTCCCTTCTGCAAATGTTTTCTCTTTCCTCTGTGCCCTACTGCATTTATCGTGCTTTAGGATACAATACTTTTTCTCCAGGCGAACTGATTACCTGCCAGTCGATTCTTACGGTTTCTGCCTCAGCCGTACCGACCCCCGGAGCCATCGGCGCCGCAGAGGGCGGGTTTCTTTTCGCCTTTAAAGATATATTCAACACAGAAAATATAAAAACAGCCATGCTCTTAAGCCGAGGCATCAGTTTATACACTTTCCTTCTCATCAGCTTTTTCATTTGCATGGCCGTTCAAATAAGAATATCCAGATCAAAATTTTAAAGCTGTTCGCGGACAGTTTTCACCTGCTCTAAATCCAGAGTACACCGCGGGCTTCCTCCTCTTTGATCCATTTTCTATCCTCCGAAAATAATTTCGATTATTTTTATTTTTTCCTAACCAAGTTTATAATGGTTTTAGAAAGCAAACACATTTTGGTCACAGTTTTCATTTATTATATAAACATACCGAACAAACAATAACAATAACATTCCCCTCTTAAAAAGCCGAAGTCTACCAGCTTCGGCTTCCTTTTTTCTACACCTATCGAATATTTAGATTATTATTATTACTATTATTAATTTTACAAATTTCCCCTGAAACCATATAATAAAAACAGAATATTATGCCTATATAAACAAAGGGAAGGGGAATTCATATGAAAAAACGTTCACTGACTTTTCTGGTTACCTTTATAGTGATCCTATGTATTATTATAGGGACAACCGCATGTAAAAAAGAATCTCCATCTTTTACGATCGGAATCTTTCAATTCACTCAGCATGAATCTTTGGACGCCGCAGCACAGGGCTTCAAGGATGCCCTCACCGACAAACTTGGGGACAAGGTTACTTTTGACGAACGCAATGCAAATGGTGACCGCACCACATGCACGACAGTCATTGATGAATTTATTTACAATGGTGTTGATCTGATTCTTGCAAACTCCACCACTTCCCTGCAGATTACCACAGCCGCCACATCAGAAATCCCTATTCTCGGAACGTCCGTTACAGATTATAGTACCGCGCTCCAGTTGGACAAGTTTGATGGAACTGTCGGCGGAAATGTATCCGGCACTTCCGATTTGGTTCCGCCATCCGAGCAAGCCGCCATGATTCAGGAGCTCTTTCCGGATGCAGAAACCATCGGAATGCTTTATTGTTCATCTGAAACAAATTCCCAATATCAGGTAGAAGCTTTACAAAAGGAACTGACCGATATGGGATACTCTTGTGAATCCTATTTATTTGCAGATTCCAATGACCTTTCTTATGCGGCAGAAAATGCCGCTGCCAAATGTGATGTTATCTATATTCCGACAGATAATACGATTGCTTCCTGCGCTGGCCTGATTGCAAATATCTGTCTTTCCGAAAACATTCCTGTCATCGCAGGCGAAGAAAGCACTTGCCGTATCTGCGGTGCTGCAACATTAACTGTAGATTACTATGATCTCGGATATGCCACAGGTGAAATGGCCGCTCAAATTCTCATTGACGGCGAAGATATTTCGACTATGCCGATTCAATACGCTGCCAGTTTTACTAAAAAATATAATGCTGAAATCTGTGAACAGCTTGGAATCAAAGTACCGGAAGATTACATTGCTTTAGAAACCGAATAAACAAAACTCCGGAAATACTCATATGAATTTTTAATAGAAGTTATATTCGCTCCAAAGAGACGCAGGTTTCTACGTGAACAGAATGGGCAAACATATCAATACAACGCACCTTTTGTACCTTATATCCATTTCCTTCAAGGAACTTCAAATCTCTGGCCAGTGTCGCCGGGTCGCAGCTCACATAGACGATCCGATCCGGCGACATCTGCACCATGCACCGGAGAAGTTTTTCGTCGCAGCCCTTTCGCGGCGGATCCACAACGATAACGTCTGCATGGGCCTGCTCTCCCGGATGTTCTTCGGCATACCGGGCATAATATTCCGGCAATACCTCTTCCGCTTTTCCCACGAAAAACTCTGCATTCTCAATCTGATTCAGGCGGGCATTTTCCCTGGCATCTTCGATAGCCTGGGGTACGATTTCCACACCGCAGACCTTTTTTACATGCCGGGCCAAGAACAGAGAAATGGTTCCGATTCCGCAGTATAAATCCCAAACAGTTTCTTCCCCCGTCAGTCCGGCATAATCCAGCGCTGTCCGGTATAATTTCTGTGTCTGAACCGGATTGACCTGGAAAAAAGAAAGCGGTGAGATCTGATACGTGACATTGCCGATTTTATCGGTAATGTATGGTTTTCCCCACAGACACCTGACCGTATCTCCCAAAATAACATTGGTTTTCTCCCGATTAATATTCAGACAAATACTGGTCATCCCCGGAATGTCTTTCAGCACATCCACCAAAGCATCCGCCGCCGGAATCCCCTTTCCATTAATAACAAGACATACCATGATCTCGCCCGTATATTTGCCGATCCTTGTAAATATATGACGCACTAAGCCCGTATGAGCTATTTCATTGTATGAGGAAACGTTATGATCCTTCATCCACCGGCGCACAATCTCCATCAACTGTCGATTCAAAGGATGCTGAATATAACACTCATCCACAGGAACGATGGAATGGGTTCTTCCGGCATAAAATCCGGTGACGATATCCCCTTCCTTATTCTGTCCTACAGGAAACTGAGCCTTATTCCGGTAATACCATGGCTCTTCCATACCGACAATCGGTTCCATCGTATAATCCTTAACCCGGCCAACCCGTTCCAAAAGCTCCCGGACTTTTTTTTCTTTATAAATAAGCTGATTTTCATAAGCCAACGGCTGAATCTGACAGCCGCCGCAGGCTCTGGCCTGGGGGCATCGCGCTTCGATCCGGCAGGGAGATGGCTTCAAAACTTCCATCAGCCGACCATAACCGTAGGATTTTTTCATTTTTATGATCTTCGCCTGAATCGTATCACCTATAAGCGCATCTTTGACAAATAATATAAATCCATCAACCTTTCCAATACCTTCACCGCTGCTGCCCAAATCGGTGATAGAAAGTGTTACAAGATCATTTTTCTTTAAACTTTCCTTCATCGTATAAAACCGCCTTTGTTTAAATCCCTTTTATTTCGAGGTTTTCCGCAAATTCGACTCAAAGAGCCGATTATATCCCATCCATTCCGTATTATCTGCCGCTGCAGCAAATATTTCTGTCATCGTTTCCATTTTGGCATCAGTATTATCCGCCAGATTTAACGCCAAAGCCTCGACTAATGCCGGTTTTTTCGGAGAACCGTATTCCAGCTCACCATGATGCGCCAAAATACAATGTTTCAATTCATTAGCAAGGGTTTTCGGAAAATTCGGAATATCCCGAATCCGGTCATGGATCATTTCTGTTCCTACCACGATATGTCCGAGAAGCTGGCCCTCATCCGTATAATCATTGGCCGGGAAAAGCGAAAGCTCCGTTGTCTTTCCGATATCATGACACATAGCTGCTGTAAGCAGCAAATCTCTGTTTAAAATCGGATATCGCTTGCAATAAAAATCACACAATTTTGTCACACTCAGCGTATGTTCCAGCAGACCGCCCACAAAACCATGATGTACACTTTTCGCCGCCGAATGTTCCTTAAAACTTTTAATAAAGACCGTATCCTTTACAAAAAAACTCTCCAGAAGGGCTTTCAAATAAGGATTCTGAATGGTCGCAATAAACCCTGTCAATTCCTTCATCATATCATCGATAGAGAACCTGCTTGTCGGCAGATAATCCCGGATATCATATTCCTGTTCCTGCGTCCGGCGGACACGGCGGACATTTACCTGCAATGCGCCCTGGAAGCTGGTCACCATGCCGTCCACTTTAATAAAATCCATGGATTCAAAATGTTCAATTCCATTATTCAAATCCCATACCTTGGCATCCACCGTGCCGGTTTTATCCTGAAGAAGCAGTGAATAGTAACTTTTTCCTGCCTTTGTTTTTAAATTCTGTTTGTTTTTGCATAAATAAATGCCGGAGATGTTGTCTCCCTCCCGCAGTTCATAAATAAATCTCATATTTTATCTCCATTTCTAATCCTGATTGTGTAAATAGTATAGCACATCTCAAAGGTCCAGGGTACATTAAATATCGCAAGAAAAAAGGAATACCTCAAAAGGTATTCCCTGATCATAAAACATACTACATCTTATCCTTTACTTTCTCAACAACCTCTTCCGCAGCCTCTTTCATATCCGAGACGACTTCCTTTGTTTTGCCGAGCGCCTGATGAATAACCTTCTCAACTTTTACTTTGTCTGTAAATCCTTTGTTTGCCATCATTTACACCTCCTTTGTCATTAATATATCCAATATAAAAACAAAAAATCCATTTTCATTTTTCCTGTTATAGGGTACAATAATAAATACGATCATATGAGGTGTTACTTATGAATGAAAAAGCATTAAGAATATTAGAATACAATAAAATCATAGAAAAACTAACGGACTGCGCCACATCTCCGATGGGCAAAGATATGTGTAAAAATCTGCTTCCATCGACAGACCTGGGCGAAATCTGCCAGGGCCAAATGGAAACAAGCGATGCCCTCTCCCGGATTTATGCCAAAGGAAGTCTTTCCTTTTCCGGCCTTCGGGATATCCGTGACTCTCTGCTTCGCTTAAAAGTCGGTTCCAGTCTGTCCGTAACAGAACTGATGCACATAGCCTCTCTGCTTGAAACAGCTTTGCGCGCCAAATCCTACGGACGACAAGAGACGGACGACATGTCCGGCGATTCACTGGATGGTTTTTTCAATGCCATTGAGCCCCTGTCTCCGGTGTGCCGGGAAATCCGACGCTGTATTCTTTCAGAAGAAGAGATTGCTGATGACGCCAGCCCGGGCTTAAAGCATGTCCGCCGTTCCATTAAACTGACAAATGAACGGATTCACAGTCAGTTAAATACTATGGTCAATTCCTCCTCTGTCAGCTCCATGCTCCAGGATAATCTGATCACCATGCGCGGCGGCCGTTATTGTCTTCCGGTCAAAGCCGAATATCGAAGCCAGGTTCAGGGAATGATCCACGACCAGTCGTCTTCCGGCTCCACTTTATTTATCGAACCAATGGCTGTTGTCAAATTAAATAACGATTTACGGGAGCTGGCGGCTAAAGAAAAAGAAGAAATTGAGAAAATTCTTGCTGATCTGAGCAGCCAGTGTGCCGAATATCAGGAGGAATTATCCACCAATATTACCGTCATGGCCCACCTGGACTTTGTGTTCGCCAAGGCAAATCTCTCCAGAAGTTACAGCGGCACAGAACCATTATTTAATGAAAATGGCTATATAAACATTAAAAAAGGACGCCACCCGCTTCTGGACAAAAAGAAAGTTGTACCTATCGACATTTCCATCGGAAAAGACTATCGACTTCTCATTGTCACCGGACCGAACACAGGCGGTAAGACCGTATCCTTAAAAACCGTTGGACTTTTAACATTAATGGGTCAGGCCGGACTGCATATTCCGGCATTTGACCATTCAGAGCTGTCCGTTTATGAAGATGTATTCGCCGATATTGGCGATGAACAGAGTATTGAGCAAAGTCTCAGTACCTTTTCGTCCCATATGACAAATATTGTATCCATTATTGAAAAATCTAATTATCGGTCGCTCGTTCTTCTGGATGAGCTGTGTGCCGGAACGGACCCGACAGAAGGCGCTGCCCTGGCTATGGCCATTTTGAAAAACTTCCTGCGCCGGGATGTGACTGCCATGGCGACCACCCATTACAGCGAACTTAAAGTTTTTGCCCTTTCTACGGAAGGCGCCTGCAACGCAAGCTGTGAATTTAATGTGGAAACTTTAAGCCCGACGTACCGCCTCCTCATCGGTATTCCCGGAAAAAGTAATGCTTTTGCCATTTCCAGTAAGCTTGGTCTGCCAGGCTATATGATTGAAGAAGCAAAAAAATTCATCGATGCCAACGACCAGAGTTTTGAGGATTTAATCGCCGACCTGGAGACAAGCCGCTCAACCATCGAAAAAGAACGGCTGGAAATCGAACAATATAAAGCCGAAGTGGCCCAGTTAAAACAAAAGCTGGAAGTCAAACAGGATAACCTGTCTAAACAAAAAGAACGGATTCTCCGGGAAGCCAACGAACAGGCCCGGAAAATTCTTCAGGATGCGAAGGATTATGCGGATCAGACCATCCGTGATATGAACAAACTGGCCGCCGGAAAAACCGGAAACATGAAGGAACTTGAAAAGAAACGTTCCAACCTCCGGGATAAACTTTCCAAAACCGATGAACGATTGGCCTTGAAAAAAGACCAGGCAAAGAAAAACCGTCCGGAAGATTTTCATCCCGGCGACAGCGTCCGTGTCCTCAGTCTTAATCTCAAAGGAACCATTACCGGAAAACCGGACAGTAAAGGACAGGTCGCCGTGCAAATGGGTATCTTAAAGTCCATGATCAACCTGAACGATCTGGAACTGCTGGATGAGGAAGTGATCAAAGCGCCGACCTTAAAGAAAACCGGCGCCGGAAAAATCAAAATGTCCAAGTCCGCTTCCATCAGCACCAGCCTGAACATTATCGGCAAAACTGTGGACGAGGCCATGCCGGAACTGGATAAATATCTGGATGATGCTTATCTGGCCCATTTAAATCAGGTAACGATCATTCATGGCCGGGGAACCGGGAAACTCCGTACTGCCGTCCATAATAAACTCAAAAAATGCCGTTACGTCAAATCCTATCGTCTTGGTACTTTCGGCGAAGGCGAAACCGGCGTTACCATTGTCGATTTTAAATAATTCAAAAGAGGTTCCACCGAAACTTACCGTTTCAGAGAACCTCTTTTTCTATGACTTTTCATCTGGATCAAAATCTATTTTAAAATTCATAACAATTGCCTGAACAAGTATATTTTCAAGCTGCTCTACCATATCCTGATTCACAACATAATGCACATTTTTACTGTCGTCATAAAATGTCTGGGTACAAAGTTTACATATATACCCATGATAGAAACCGAGGACTTCCTGTATGGCTTCGGTATCCCCTTCCACCGCTTCCTTAATAACTTTATAAGGCAGCAGGTAATTCCTACCTTTCAAGTTCATACTGTTCCTCCAAATCTTTTTTCATCGATGCCAGGCCTTTATTCTTCCTGCGAATGACCGTTCGCATCGTACATCCGGACATTTGTGCAATTTCTTCATTTTTGAATCCTAAAAAATAATAAAGCAATAAAACCTCCTGTTCGTCCACACTTAATCGGTTCATCGCAGCCCCAAGACATTCGTCCTGAACCTCTACCTGAGAACCATGTACATTAAAATGGTAAGAACATCCCAAATATTCATCTTCCATATGCAGACGATCATTTGCTTCTTCATATAATAAAGAAAGAGAGAATTCCCTCTCCCTACGTCGGTTATTTTCCTCGAAATACTTGCAAACGCTTCTTCTTAATACTTTCCAGCAAAATGCAGCAAACCGATAAGATACCGTTTCTTCGTAGGCGTTCATGCACATCCCTCCTTGCCTTTTACATTTCTATTGTTTATTAAATTTTCATATCCAGTATTCCCGGAAGGCTCGAATCCAGATGATACAGCAGACCATAACCAATTCCGGATAATCCGGTCATAAGGCTGTAATCATACTGCTCATGCAAACCCGCTTTCTTCTCATTTTTAAATAAGATTTGACTTAATATCTGCCGGCTTCTGTCTGTATTCTTTTGCAAAGACGTTTTCCATAAAGTCATTTCCGCAAGCTGACCGATCATGGCATTTCCCAAATTTCCATGACACAGCCCCAACTCTTCCTTCGGATACACCTCCGGATAATCCGCAGACAACCGTCTGATTTCCCCGGACAATCGATCTTTCTCTTCGCCATCGAAATACTTTAAAGAACATTTCCATCCCAGCAATATGCCTGCTGCTCCATGGCACCATTTAAAGTCGTTCATATACTGTTCTTCCTCGACTCTTAAATCCCGCCATCCGCCTTTTTCCGGAGAATATAATGTTCGTTCATATAAAAATGCCTGATAGGCCGCATTCAAATAGGTCCTGTTTCCGGTATAAAACGCCAATCTGGCCAAAGCATACATAATTCCTGCACAGCCATGAGCAAAACCGCCAAGCAAAGCACCGTTACTAATACTTTTCCAGCCAATTCCCTGCTCAGTCGTTACCGAATTTTTCAAGAGCAATTCTCCGGCCTTCTCAGCCATTTTCAAATAATATGGCTCTGTTCGTAAATCATACAAATTCAAAAAGGCCATGACCGCGCCCGCATTTCCACCGACAATATCAAATTGATCGTCGTTCTCCAGATAGCGTTCCACGATTCGACAATGTTTTGCAGCATAATCTAAAAATATCGAATTTTCCGTAATCCGGTATAAAAGTTCATAACCATAAACGATCGAACTCTCACCAAAAAAAATGCCTGTCGGCCGTTTTTCCGCCTCACTGCCAATCATCGTTTCCGTATATTCAAAAAGCTCATGCATAATCTGAGAATGTATTTCTGAAATCTTATGTTCCGGAAAATATTTGAGAAATGCCGCGGCAAAAACTGCAATTCCCATAATTCCTTCATAAAGATAGTTGTCTGACATTTCCATATAATATGTATAACGTTTATCCACATTTACAGGCATGATTCTTGTATTTATCCACCGGATTTTTCTGGATGAAAGCACCCGATTTTCACAAATACTATCTGCAATTTCAGTACATAACGCCATTGTTGAAATGTCTTTCTCTTTATTTTCAAAAGCCACCGGAAGCCCTTCTGTTAAATGCTGAACTTTGGAGTAATTTAATGAAACATGGATCAACTGCTTCTGAGCCTTTAAATCTTCAGGATTACGATTTTTAATCTGATCTTCAATAAACGCCATACCTGTCCGCATAAAAAATGTTTCCAGACGCTGTCCCTGAGAATTCAAAATATCTCCGGATGTCATATGAAATTGAAAATACGGAATATCACCATTTAACATATCTTCAATTTCCTGTTTTACAATCCAATATTTATCTTTAAACTCCGGAATAGCCAACGCATTTTCCAGAAAACTGCGCCGCATTCCCTCCTGTTTCATAAACTGTGGATGATAGGATAAGTCCAGGATCATATGATATTCCTGGGTATTTCTGAAAAGCTGACGATACAGCGACTCCTGCATCTTATGAGCTAACCGGAGAACCTGTTCTTTATGCTCATAAATGTACAAATATCCCGTCTCAAAGCCTGCACAAATATCATCCAGATAATCTGCGGGATTCACAAGCTCCCCATTTAAACGCACCCGGTTATTTTTTTCCTGCGTCTCTCCATATTTGTAGGCGATACACATTGTTGATTTATCAGGATTTGAAATGACAGGTATCTGCAAATCCATCCTCTGTTTTCCGCCGCCGCAAAGTCCGCTGAAATCCGCATTAAAATTTTTATTCCGTGCCCCATAAAAAGGAAGTATACCTATCGGCAGCACGGACATTCCGATAAAGGCATTGGTCCCCTTTTCATCGGACGGTTTCTCATCAGGTGGAAGCTGAATTAATGTCTCATAATCAATAATTACCGGATATTCTCCGCAGGCGACCATATTTTCATAATGCATGTCACCACTGTGACACAAATGACAAATGCACAATATCATTCCAAGCCGGGTAAAATAATTCTTTACCTGCTGTTCTGACTGGCATTCTCTGTAAACAGCCTCTTTCTCCCAAACATAAGCATCCCGTTCCAGGACGGGATTTATGTAAGCCGAAACTCCACAAGAATCACCTATCCATGTGTACAATTCATTGAAAAATCGAATCCCCGTATTTACTCTCGATTTATGATAAAGCACTTCACCATTATCCAATTCCACACGGTACACTACCCGATTCTCACAATGTGTA
>CATZYB010000002.1 GCA_958426095.1 uncultured Lachnospiraceae bacterium | reverse complement strand
CCGCCAGAAAGTCTTTCGTCCAACTGCTTTATGAATAAAATATTTAAGCATTTTTTCCGTAATCGTATAATCTGAAATCACGCCCTGACGAAGCGGACGCACAGCGGCAATATTACCCGGGGTCCGTCCGATCATCTCCCGCGCCTCTTCGCCAATACTTTTGATTTCATTTGTATCTCTGTCATAAGCCACTACGGAAGGCTCATGAAGCACAATGCCTGTGCCTCTTATATAAACAAGAACACTATCTGTTCCCAAATCAATTCCAATATCAGACGCTAACATATGTGTCCCCTTTCGTCCTTTTTTCTTCATTCACCCTTTTATTATAACTGATTTCGTAAAAATTACCACTAAATAATCTTTCTTTTTCTGTGATCAGCCACAGAAAGGGCAGAGAAAATAATAACCGATGCAATGGATACGGCAATTCCTGCAGATATGCCTTTAACATGATATCTAAGTTCAACCCGATCCTCACCAGCCTGCACAGGAATCGTCATAAACAGATTCACGCCGTCTTCCGCCTGAACCTCCGCACCGTTCACAGTCACCGTCCAATTTTCCTCATTTGGAATGGTCAGCATCAGCCAGCCATCCTCTTCCGCATAATAATTACCACTGACATGACCGTCCTCAAACACTTCCGGTTCAAAAGCCCCGTTCCGCAGTCTTTCAATGACCTGTTCAAAAACATCCATATTCAGCTTATAAAATACACTTTGCATTTGGCCGTCGAGCTGCTCTGCGTCAACTTCAAAATCCCGGACATTAAAACATACCTGATTTTCCTGGGACAGCATGCCGGCCTGATAAATTCCCATATTTGCCCAATCACTCCGATAATAACAGGAGAATTCACCATTGATGTCCATCGGGATCGCATCCATTGTTGAACGGGTATAGCCATAAACCATATCATTTCCGTCCAGCTTCGGAATGCTGTAAATGATTTTCTTACTCACTTCATCATATACGCAATCCGCTTTCACCGGCTCATAAAGTGCAATATCCTCTCCCAGGATCGCACTGTAAACCCTATTTTGAAACTCAAACGGGTTATCCTGACCAATACTGTTTACATCAAACTGGCTTCCCACCGGTATGGAATCCAAAACATTGTCACTGACGCTAAAACCAAGATTCAAAGCATAAGGATTATAATAAACTGACTTTCCATTTCTCTCCGGAATCTCTTCAACATGCTCCAGTCCAAAATAGGCCTTTGAAGACATCAGATAACGAACGCCAAGCAAACTGTCCGAAGTCAGTATTGGTTCGTGGTAAAACGACGGAAAAACGCCCTTGCAGTATCCCAT
Source organism: uncultured Lachnospiraceae bacterium (assembly GCA_958426095.1). GTDB lineage: Bacteria > Bacillota > Clostridia > Lachnospirales > Lachnospiraceae > Frisingicoccus. The sequence continues at coordinate 37,351 of CATZYB010000002.1, read as the reverse complement.
AGCTAAAATAAAATCTGCTGTTTTTTTATCATAGGATGATGAATACTGTTGAATGCCCGAATAGCCATAGGCCAGACTTTCATTGGCAAAAAATGAATTATCATAAGTTTTTCTGTCCCGGTTTTCATTCTGCTCCATGCGATAAAATGCAGATTCATCATAGGTCTGTATACTTGAGACAAGAGCTTCCTGCTCACTGGAATAGGCCGCATATTCACCGGCCGGTTTCCGATAAACCTCGCTGGTCACCCAATAACTGTTCGCCAATATTTCCGAATAAAAGGCCAGCATGATCAGAACAAGACACACGCCTCTGTATTTTTCCTTGAACAAATAAATATATACGGCCGCGCCGTAAAATAAAAGCAGACCAATCTGGATCCACAAAACGATAGTATCAAAAGGCTGAATGACATCAAAAATCAAAAATACAGCAATATTTGCTCCGGCCATTTTGGCAAAAAGCCGACCATCCATCTTGTCCAGCTGTTCCAGCGCCTGAGCCGCCGTAAAAATAATCGTAAAGATAACAATATAGGCAAAACGGAATTTAAACGCTGCCGGGAATTTAAAACCGCACCATATATTTTCCAGCGGCTTAAAAAACTCCGACAGAACCATTACAGAGACCATTATGGCCGTACACGCTTTATCAAATGTCTTTATATTTTTTGAAAAGAAATAATAACCGGCGCAGATGAGCAGAAATACCCCGCAGAATAACGTAATGGTTGAGTCATGTACGGTCATCCCCATATTTGGAGTCCCGATCATAAATCCCCGATAAATATTCAACAGACTTCCGTTAGTCTCGCAGGAAAAAATACCTTCATCCAGTATACTCCGACCGCTGCTCTGTCCGAAGACTACCGGGATAAAAAAGGCGCAGCTCAGCATGACGCCGAGAAGCTCTATACCGCAGAAACGCAAAAACTGTCCGGCCGTCTTTTTTAATGTCAATTGCTGATGTTCAAAATTCCACCGAATCTGCTCATACAGAAAATAAATCACCGCAAAAAGACAGTTCATGTACCCGGTATACCAGTTAAAGATAATAGAAAGAGCAATACTTACATAAAGCATCCCCTTCTTTTTCTCAGACACATACCGCCAGATGCCCCAAAGGATGATCGGCAGCATATAAACGCCGTCCAGCCAGGATATATTACTTAACTGTCCAACATTATACTGGGTAAATGCGTAAGCCAGAGATACGATGACCACAAAGACCGGCTTTAATTTTTCCAGTCGGCGGCTGATAAATAAAGAAAAAGTAAAACCGCACAGACCGACCTTCAAAATCGTTGTGATCCATATAAAAGCTTCAAGCTGACTTTCTTCAAGAAAAAACAACAGCAGATTAAAGGGCGAAGAAAGATAATAACCAAACAGCGCCACCAGAGAACCCCCGAGGGACTTGGAAAAAGAATAGCCAATATGGGCATTGCCCGCCATAACCTCTTTTAAATACCTGAAAAAATCCACATATTGAATATAACAATCATTGGTCAGTACCGAATATTCGCCGAAAGGGTACACCCCCAGCTTCCAAAAACAAACGACCACCGCCAGCATGGATAATACAGCCGCAGCAAGCCCCCATAGAATGTATCTTTTACTATTTTTAGTCCTCATGCTCTATCTCCGTTCACGAACAATATAAATCGGTCTTCTTTTTGTCTCTAAATAAGTCTTTGCAATATACAGGCCGATAATTCCCAGACACAACAACTGAATACCTCCCAGGAATACAATAATCGTCACCAGGGACGGCCATCCGGCCACGGGATCTCCAAAGATCAAAGCCCGAATGATGACCACCAGCATTCCGACAAACGAAACGCCGCAGAGGCCGATTCCCAGAACAGACGCAATGGAAAGGGGCATGGTTGAATAAGCCAATATGCCGTCGATCGAATATAAAAATAATTTCCAAAACGACCATTTTGTCTCGCCGACACTCCGCTCCACATTCTCAAATTCCAGCCATTTCGTCCGAAATCCTACCCAACTGTAGATACCTTTCGTAAAACGGTTATATTCCTGGTCCTGCAAAATGGCGTCAACCATTTTTCGGCTCATGAAACGATAATCACGGGCCCCATCGACAATTTCCGTATCGGACATTTTGTTGATCAATCTATAAAACATACGCGCAAAAAAAGACCTGATCGGCGGTTCCCCTTTTCGTGTCACCCGGCGCGTTGCCACACAATCGTAGTCTTCCTCGCCCACAGAATCCTTAATGATTTTATACATCTCCGGAAGCATTCTTGGAGGATCCTGCAGATCTACATCCATCGTAGCCACATAATCTCCCTTCGCAGCCTGCAGGCCGGCGTACAGTCCGGCTTCTTTTCCGAAATTTCTTGAAAACGAAACAAAATGAACACGCTCGTCCATATCACATAATTTTTTTATACTTTTCAATGTTCCGTCTCTGCTGCCATCATCAACGAAACAAAACTCTATTTCCAGTTCGTCCTTCAAGGATTCCACCGCTTTTAAGGTCTCTCTATAAAAAATTGGAACAGCTTCCTCTTCGTTATAACACGGCACGACTATCGATAACAGTTCCACACGATCACCTCCGATTTTTTATAATTAATTATATTTTTTATGCCTATATTTGTCAACATAGTTACATTCTTCCAGAGAAGGAAAGCCCCCGGGCAGTGACTTTTAGTCCATTTCCCCGGAGGCTTCATCTCAAAAAATTTTAATCGTTTTTATTCAATTCCGGTCACATCAAATCCGGCCTCGTCAATGGCTGCTTTCAGTGCGGCTTCGTCATAAGCGCCGTCAAAAGTTGCACATTTGTCTTCCAGGCTGACATTGATATCTTTTACGCCCAGACCTTCCAGCGCTTCTGTGACGTGCATAACACATTTCTGGCATCCCATACCCTCAATCATTACTTTTGTCATTTTGAATCTCTCCTTCTACCATTTGTTTTTATAATAATACTATTTTAAAGCTTATTCAAGGGATTTCGTCCCAATGTATTCATAGCCTGCTTTTTCGATGGCCTGCTTAATGTCGTCCTCCGGCACATCTTCATTCATGGAAATAACGGCCGTTCCGGCTTCATAGCTGACAACAGCTTCCGAAATCTGAGGGAACTTTTCGAGACACCGTTTCACCATCTTTTCACAATGGCCGCACATCATCCCTTCAATCTCCAATGTTTTCATCATCGTTGGCTCACTGCCGGAATCCCCGGAATTCTCTGCCTCCGCATCCGTCTTCAGTGATGCCGTAACATCCGATATATCCACACTCTGGATTTTCTTATCCTTTGACGCATTGTGCATTTTAAAGAAATTCAGCCGCAGCGCATTGGATACGACGCAGAAACTGGACAAACTCATGGCCGCAGCGCCGAACATCGGATTCAGCTTCAAACCAAACAACGGAATCCAAACCCCCGCCGCCAGAGGAATGCCGATAACATTATAGAAAAACGCCCAGAACAGATTTTCATGGATATTTTTCAATGTCGCACGACTTAAACGTATGGCGGCCGGCACATCACTCAGGCGGCTCTTCATAAGAACCACATCGGCCGCATCAATGGCGATATCTGTTCCGGCGCCGATGGCGATACCGATATCTGCCCGCGTCAAAGCCGGCGCATCATTAATGCCGTCGCCGACCATGGCAACTTTTCCCTTTTCCTTCAAAGCCCGGATCACACTTTCCTTGCCGTCCGGCAATACTCCGGCAACAACTTCATCCACGCCGGCCTGAGCGCCGATGGCTCTGGCCGTCCGTTCATTATCTCCGGTCAGCATGACAACCCGGATACCCATATTCTGCAATTCCTGAACCGCCTGCGGACTGTCTTCTTTGATTACATCAGCAACTGCAATGATACCGACAAATTTTCCGTTCCGGCCAAAAAACAATGGTGTTTTCCCGGCTCCGGCAAGATCCTCCGCCCGTTTTTCCATTTCTTCGGAAATGACCATCTGTCCGCGGACAAATTTCAGATTTCCGCCCACCAGGGTGTCCCCATTCAGAGAAGCTTTCAGGCCATTTCCCGGCAACGCCTGAAAATCTGTGACTTCAGCCGCTGTCATCTGTCTTTCCTCAGCCTGCTGCAGAATAGCCCGGGCCAAAGGGTGTTCGCTCTTTTTCTCCAGCGCATAGGCCAAACCCAAAAGTTCTTCTTCCCGGATGCCCTCGTTCGGAATTATATCTGTTACTCTCGGTTCGCCGCTGGTGATCGTCCCGGTTTTATCCAGTGCAACGATCTGGACCTTACCAGCCTCTTCCAAAGATACGGCGGTTTTAAAGAGAATTCCATGCTTGGCTCCCATGCCATTGCCGACCATAATGGCTACCGGCGTAGCCAGGCCCAACGCACACGGACAACTGATAACTAAAACGGAAATTCCTCTGGCCAGCGCAAATCCAACGGTCTGGCCTGCCAGCAGCCATACAAGCGTTGTAATGACTGCGATCGTAATAACCGCCGGAACAAAGATACCGGAAACCTTATCTGCCACTTTGGCGATCGGCGCTTTTGTGGCCGCTGCATCGCTGACCATTTTGATGATCTGCGACAGGGTCGTGTCTTCGCCGACCCGGGTAGCCTCGCAGCGGATAAATCCGGACTGATTTACCGTAGCCGCAGATACAGCGTCGCCTTCGGCCTTATCCACAGGAATGCTTTCTCCGGTCAAGGCAGATTCATTGACAGCACTGCTTCCCTCAAGAATAATACCATCGACCGGTATATTTTCTCCCGGACGTACAACAAACATATCGCCTTTTCTTACCTGCTCGATCGGCACCACTGTTTCTGCACCGTCCTTTAAAACGGTCGCCGTCTTTGGCGCCATCTTCATAAGGCTTTTTAAAGCGTCCGTCGTCTTTCCCTTAGACCGGGCCTCCAGCATTTTACCTACAGTGATCAGCGTCAGGATCATCGCCGCCGACTCAAAATAAAATTCGTGCATGTAGGTCATCACTCCGGCCATATCCCCATTCACCTGAGCATCCGTCATGGCAAACAACGCATAGGTACTGTAGACAAAGGACGCACCGGAGCCGAGAGCCACCAGAGTATCCATATTCGGCGCCCGATGAAATAAACTCTTAAATCCGCTGATAAAAAATTTCTGATTAATGACCATGACAATGACTGTCAGCAGAAGCTGCACCAATCCCATGGCCACATGATTATTCTCAAAAAATGCCGGAACCGGCCAGCCCCACATCATATGTCCCATGGAAAAATACATCAGGACAATGAGAAATCCGACCGACGACCATAATCTCTTTTTTAAGACCGGCGTTTCCCTGTCTTTTAACATATCCTCTGCATCTGCTCCGGAACCCGCCTGAGGATGGTCCGCTGCGGCTCCCTTTTGCGATGCGCCGTAACCGGCCTTCTCAACGGCCGCAATAATATCCCCGGCCGACGCACTGCCTTCCACCCCCATGGAATTGGTCAGCAGACTGACGGAGCAGGATGTAACTCCCGGTACCTTCGAAACGGCTTTTTCTACCCGGCTGCTGCAGGCTGCACAGGACATGCCCGTAACTGTATACTGTTCCATATTATGCCTCCTCTTTAAAGCTTTATTTCATAAGTTTCGGTAAAAGCGCTACTAATTCGTCAATGGTTTCATCCTTTCCCTGCCGGATATCCTCAGCCACACAGGTTCGGATATGATTCGCCAGCAATTCTCTGGAAAATCCATTCAGAGCCGCATTTGCCGCCGCCACCTGAACTAAAATATCCGTACAGTACACATCCCGCTCGACCATGCCTTTGATGCCGCGGATCTGACCCTCGATCCGATTCAAACGATGAATCAGGCTTTTATATTCTTCTTCGGAACGTTCCTTTGTCTTATGACAACAACATTCTTTCCCTTTTTCCATATTTATACACATTCCTTTCATATCATACCCCGTCAGGGTATCTTCATTATATACCCCCAAAGGGTATACTGTCAATATGCCTGATGAAGAAATATTATCACTATAATAAATGCCCGGATCTCTCCGGGCATAAAATGTCAACATTAATTAAATTTATATATTTTCTGGGCCAGATGATAGCCTTTACGCATGATCGAACTGGAAATCACTCCCGGCGGATTGCTGACCATCCCCCGCAATCCTGTACGCAGCCGAATATACATACCATAATCATTTTCTTTAAAATATTTCCACAAATCCTTACGTTTCTGTATGTTTTCCTCTGTCCCTGAAATTGTCAGCATGATCGAAGTCACCAAGCAGATCATCGCCAGATAGCTCATCATATACCGGGCCAGACGTTTATTAAAGACATCATCCGGAAGGCTGAAGGCGTCGAACATCATCTTATTTACCAGAATCTGCTGGTCAATACGGCTGATCATAACAGACTCATTAACCGACTGATCACTTCGTCCAATATAATAACGATACAGGTCCACATTCATATAATACAGACTCCGCACATATGGCAGCGGAACATAGGCAAACAGATTATCTACATAAAATGTATGCTTCGGCAGTTCTAACCCGGCCTCTCTCAATACCCGGGTCCGGTAAATCATGGAGTGCATCAGAAGATTCTGGTCCATTCTGAAACGTCCTACCTGATTCCATCCAAAAACTTTATTCTCAGGAAGTACATGACTGTATCGAATGACCTTTGAAGTCTGGTCTTCCACATGTTCATAAACATAGTTGCAGATCACCAGATCCACACGTTTTCTGTTACGGGCAAAACCTTTTAATACCTCGATAACTTTTCTCAGGCTTTCCGCATCCAGCCAGTCATCCGAATCCACCACTTTATAATATAAACCAGCGGCATTTTTAAGCCCTGTATTTACAGCTTCGCCATGGCCGCCATTTTCCTGATGAACGACTTTAATAATCTCCGGATAAGATGCTGCATATTCATCGGCAATAGCCGCTGTACTATCCTTTGAACCATCGTCTACAATAATAATTTCAACATCATCGCCTCCCACAAGCAGGGAATCGATACATTTTCTCATATATGCTTCCGAATTGTAGCAAGGCACACCAAATGAAAGTATTTTCATTTTTCTTATTTCCATCCTTTCTGGGCGGCATCACATCCTGACACCAGACGCTGCCCCCATCCCTCAACACTTAGTATACATGAATTTCCATCATTTAACAAGCACGGGAAAATGACCATTTCTTACAACTCTCTTTCATCCGGTACAAAGTGGAAAATAATGCTTCCCACAATAAATAAAATAATAATGCTTCCCACGCCATAGTTGGCCTTTCCCGTCAGCAGGGAAATCCAGCCAAAAAGAACCGGCCCTAAAATAGCGGCAAATTTTCCGAAAATATTATAAAAGCCAAAGAATTCATTGGCCTGGTTTTTCGGAACAATACGTCCGAAGTACGAGCGGCTCAGCGCCTGAATACCGCCCTGGGCCGTGCCAACCAGCATAGCCAGCACCCAGAACATAATGGTCAGAGTTTTTGCATCCCTTTCCGGGCTCATAAAGAAGGCAACAATACAGATAACACAATAAGTCAAAATTCCCATATTCAATGTCCGTTTTGTTCCAAACTTCTCTGCAAGCTTTCCATAGATAATTGCAAATGGAAAAGCAACAAACTGAGTCACCAGCAGAATGATCAAAAGCATAATGCTGCTGATCCCAATCGTACTTCCATAGGCCGTTGCCATTTTTATGATCGTATCCACACCATCAATATAAAAGAAATAGGCCAGCAGGAAAATAAAAATATGGCGGTGTTTCCGAATCTCTTTCAGCGTCTTCCCAAGCCGCCAAAAACTATTCCGTACAAAATGAGGTTCCGCATCAATGCCGTAAATCTGATGAACATCCCGCAGGATCGGCACACTGAATCCGATCCACCAGACCGCCGTAATGACAAAGGATATCTTGTAGGATGTTTCCACACTGAACGGAGCCTTGCCAAGAGTTGCTAAAACCACCAGAACCATGCAGATGATAAACGGAATGGTACTTCCGATATATCCCAGAGCAAATCCAAGACTGGATACCCTGTCCATATTGGCGTCCTCCGACACATCCACAAGAAACGCGTCGTAAAAAATATTCGCCCCGGCAAAGCCACTGGCCGTAATAACATAGGCGATCAACAGCAAGAGCCACTGGCTTGACGGTATAAATGCCAGAAGGGCTGTAAAGACGACGCCGGAAAACAAAAAGAGCCTGAACATCTGCTTCTTCTTACCTTTGTAATCAGCCATTGTTCCAAGGATCGGCGACAAAACCACAAGCACAAGGGTGGCCGCTGAATTTGCAAATCCCCAGTAGGCATTTGCCGTCACCGCCGGGTCCGCCGCCTTTCCTTCAAGAGCCGCTCCCGCTGAGCTTAAAAAATACAAACTCATGATCGTGGAAGTGACCACCATCGTGTAGGCCGAATTGGCCCAATCATAAAACATCCAGCTGATTTCTTTTTTTGATAAATTTTTAAACATGTCTACTCCTTTTCCAGAAAAGCATCCACTGCTTTTCCGTCGGTTTTGCCCAGATCAAGTCCAAGTAACGCAGCCAGTGTCGGCCCCTCATCTGCCAAAGTCATTTTTTGAATATACTGATTTTTCAGGACGCCCGGCCCCTTCATTGCAAAAAAAGTCTGATAGCCTGATTTTTCGGGGCGATATCCATGACAACCCTTATGTTCACCCGGCCGGGTCATTCGGGTAAAAGTCTCGATGCCATCCCGGAAAAAGTATCCGTCCCCGGCCTCGACCATAAAGGCACATTCCCCGTCTGCTCCCAATTTCGCCGCGCTTTTTCCAGTGTAAATTGCTTCAATACCCCAGTGTTGTTCATCCCTCAGCCTCTTAAGCAGCTCATAGACCGGACGATAGAGACTTTTATTCCGGATATAAATATAAGCGCTGCCATCACAGCTCTTTGAATATACCCCCCAGTCCTTTATTCTGCCGCCCTTCACCGAAATCCATCCCTTTTCAAGAAATAATGCATTCAGACAGATGATTTTGTTCACATCCTTCTGGCTATGATCCCCCAAAAGCACAAAAATCGTATCTTTCGCCAGGTCAAGACGTTCCAGCGCATCCTGAATCTCCACCAGCCGCTGACTATGCCGTTCCATGGCCGCCCAGGCCTCTGCCGACTCAGCGCCGTAATCGTGTTTCTGGGTATCCGCATCGGTAAAATGAACCAGCGTTAAATCCGGTCTGTACGTCTCTAATGTATAAATGAGCGACGCATGGGTAAAATTATCCAGTTCCGGCTGCCGAATGCCATTTCGCAAATGGCCGAACTTCTGATTCAGGCGAAACTGATACATTGGCGTTCCATTCCAAAGCGACGTCAAAATCTGATTTGTCCATGGCCTGTTGGCAAAAATCTCCGGCACATTATAGGTAATCTTTGAACGGGCCGTCACTGGCCAGAGCAAAGCCGCCGTAGTCATCCCCTGGGCCATGGCTTCATCATAAAGCGTTGTCCCTTGTATATAGCGCCGCTGCCAATACCAGTCCGGCGACTTACGATCCGGTTGAATTTTTGTATTATCGATCACTCCATGATGACAGGGCTCACGGCCTGTCACGATGGTCGTGTGAGCCGGATAGGTAATACTCGGATATACCGAAGTCACCGACATACACTCACTTGCACCGTTGAAAAAACGAGAAAAGCCGGGAAGTTCCCTGGCTCTCTCAATATCCTGGCTGCCCACCGCATCCAGAGAAAGGATGAGCATCCTACGCTTTTTTGTATTCATAAAACACCTTATTATCTTCAATCACATCAAATTTGCCGTTCCTGCAATCTACAATCGTCACGCCGCAGTTTCTCTGAAGCGAACCCTGCCATAAATCCTTAATTTCATTTTTGCGGATATAATGCAGCATGGCTTTATTCACCGCACCATGGGCCACAATCATGACCCGTTCATCATCCTTGTGTTTTGCAATAATTTCTTTCAGAAAATCCTCTGCTCTGTCACAAACTTCCTGAATAGACTCGCCGCCTTCCGGCGCCTCGTAAAGTTCCGGCGCATCAAAAAACGCTGTGAACTTACTTGTTTTATCTCCCCGGATTTTTGTAAAATCCGCACCTTCCAGTACGCCAAAACCGATTTCTTTAATCCGCTCATCCACAACCACAGGAATCTCCCGATCCCCCTTCAGAATACAGGCTGTCTCATAGGCCCGTTTCAGCGGACTGGAATATACTGCGTCAAAATGAATATCCTTCATACCTTCTGCCGAATCACAGGCTACCTGACGGCCTTCCTCTGTCAGTTCAATATCCGCCCAGCCCTGAATCTTCTTTTCGTTATTCCAATAGGTTTTTCCGTGTCTTACAATATATAATTCCATTTTTATTTTATCCTTCCTGCTTCAAATCTTTCAGCCATTGCTTCATTTTTGCTTCATATCCCAGATCGCCGCTGCGATAGAAAGTATGTCCTTCCACACCATCCGGCAGATACTGCTGTTTTACCCAATGATTTTCATAGTTATGCGCATACTGATAACCAATACCATGCCCGAAATTCTTTGCTCCCCGATAACTTGCATCCTGCAGATAAGACGGTATCGGTTCGGTTTTATGTCCGGCTACCCAGTCCATCGCCTCGTTAATCGCCATATAGGCCGCATTGCTTTTCGGTGCGCAGGCCACATAAATGGCCGCCTGAGCCAACGGTATCCGGGCTTCCGGCATACCGAGCCGCTCTACAGCCTGAGCCGCACTCACAGCCACCGTGAGCGCCTGAGGGTCCGCATTTCCCACGTCTTCCGCCGCACAGATCATGATCCGCCGTGCGACAAAGGCCACATCTTCCCCTGCATAGAGCATCCGGGCCAGATAATAAACCGCCGCATCCGGGTCCGAACCCCGCATACTCTTTATAAATGCAGAGATGGTATCATAATGATTATCTCCATTTTTATCATATAAAGTCACCCGTTTTTGAATACATTCTCCGGCAACATCCAAGGTAATATGAATCTTTCCATCCTCTGAAGGCTCTGTCGTGAGAATGCCCAATTCTATGGCGTTCAAAGCGGTCCGGGCATCTCCGTTACTCATATCTGCCAGAAATTCCAGCGCATCATCGCTGATCTCCGCATGATAGGCGCCCATACCCTTTTCTACATCATAAACGGCCCGCCGCAGCAAAGCGGCAATATCGTCTTTACCGAGCGGTTCCAGCCGGAAAATGACCGACCTGGAGATCAGCGCGCTGTTGACCTCAAAATAAGGATTTTCCGTAGTCGCTCCGATCAATACGATCGTGCCATCCTCCACAAAAGGCAGCAAATAGTCCTGTTGGCCTTTATTAAACCGATGGATTTCATCCACAAATAAAATCGTTTTTTGTCCGTACATTCCTCGTCGGTCTTTCGCTTCCGCCACCACCTGCTCCATATCTTTTTTCCCGGCCACGGTCGCATTCATCTGGGTAAATACTGCTTTTGTCGTATTGGCAATGACCCGGGCAATCGTCGTTTTCCCCGTTCCCGGAGGTCCATAGAGAATAATTGAACTGAGCTTATCTGCTTTAATGGCCCGGTAAAGCAGCTTATCCTTCCCAAGAATATGCTGCTGCCCCACGATTTCTTCCAGCGTCGTCGGCCGCAGCCTCGATGCCAGCGGCGACTCTTTTTCCATTGTAGTGCTTCTCATATAATCAAATAAATCCATATACTATCACCCGCTTACTTCCGGCCTCTCAAACGTATCTACTGAACCATGATGCCTCCGATTTCACCAATCATCACCGAATTTCCATTGGCATCAAATAAATATACCTGAACTTTATAATTTCCGGTCCTGTAACCATAATCCCAGGCATAAACCGCAGTTTCATACGTGCCGTCTCCAAGAGAATACACATCATACCATTGCTGGCTTCCTTCGTCTTCTTCCGGAAATGCCAGGCACCGTACAGCCTGATAATCCATATCCGTTTTAATATCCGAAATCGTCACTTCAAACTGGCCCGTCGTATTATCATAAGGCGTTGCCGAAATCGTCGCAGACCCTTTGTCCTTTTCTTCTTCCAGTTTCAGATTTGTTTCCCGTATCTCCGCGGTCAATTCCTCCATTAACTGAGATTTTTTGGATAATTCTGAAGATATTGTATCATTTCCGAAACGTTCTGTCAGCGTCGGGATATGGGAAAATAAATTCGTTCCCAGGCCAAGGCGGTCGCCTTCAATCTCTACGCCCAAACTGGCCAAAGTTGTCGGGAACTGATCAAAGGTGGAAAAATCCCGATAGAACGGTTCCTCCGGACTCAATGGGGCATTAATATAAGCTGTATATACTTTTCTTTCAAAATCTTCATCCACATCCTCGCAGAAATCCGAATCCATGGTCGGATGATCGCCGGAAATGACAATCGTTGTATTTTCATAAAAATCCTGCTGCTGAACCCATTCAACAAATTCACTGACCTTTTTACTGGAGCAGGCCATAACATTGGCATACTGATTATCCCCAAAAGTATCCGGGCAATCTTCGCAGACATAGCCATCCTCAAAATGCGTATCCACTGTCAGCATGGTGAAGTTAAACGGCTTATCCCCCTGGCTCATTTCCAACAGCTTATCTTTTGCAAATTCAAAAAGATAGTCATCCTCATAGCCCCACCACACACGGTAACCTTCCGGAAGACTTCCGTTCTGAGAATAATAATTATAATCCCACATACTATAATTTCCATGGGTCGTAAAATACAATTCCCGGCCGCCGAAAACTGCCTCAGAGCCGATCAGCAGTCCCTGATCATATCCGGCCGTCTCGAGAATGTCTCCCAGCGAAGTGATTCCCGGGAAAAAGCTTTCCTGCGTATCCATCGCATTACCATCCATCGGTATCTGAAGGGGCAGTCCGGAAGTCTGGGCAAACATAGCTGCAATCGTCCATCCTGTTCCCGGAAGGGAAGTCCCGCCGTTCAATATATTTTGCCCGCCGGAAAAATTCTCATTTTCCAGGGACAATTTCGTCAATTCAGGAATTACATTTTCCTCAAATGCACCGCCGCTTTCCTCATCTGCATAGGTGATTTCCATAGATTCCAGGAAAATATATATTAAATTTCTCTTTTGCTCCGGAAAAGCCAACGTCACATCCGTCGGGTCAACATAATTGTCATCAATAAAACTGGAATAGGTCCCCTGATTATCCTTATAAGACGAAACGTCCAACGTTTTCCAGGCATAGGATAAAGTATAGGCGATAACCACCGCTGAAATGACCATAATAACACCGGACGCCACATAGAAAATCCATTTTCGTTTACATAAAATCAGCAATAATATCATCACAATAATCAATATAACTGCCGCAGCAATCGTAATAATTCCGCAGGAATAAAAAAAGTCTTTAAGCATACCCTCATTTGTTCCCTCCAAAGGGGAATTCAAATGAAAAACAAGTTCATCCATCGTCAGGTGATTCCATGTTTTAAACATCCAGAAAATGCCTTTATAGGCAAGCATTGCCAAAGTCCCCAGCAGTACGGTCAAAACTGCCAGAATGATACGAAACACAATTTTTACAACTCTGAACTTTACAGTATTTTCTTCTTTTGACACTTCTATAGCTCCTTTTTTGTAATAATCGCTATGATTATAACACATCCTGAAAAAAATTAATAATAGTTTTATAATTGTTCATTGGATTTTCATTGCTAATCCGTCATAATTTGTTAAAATATATATGTATATTTTAATAAAGGAGATTTTCATATGCCGGGATTAATTACAAATTATTTATTCGGTGAACGGTCATACCAGTCACTGTCTCCAAATTATCTGAAAGAAATCATCCGAAAAAACCCAAATGCATATCATATGGGACTCCAGGGACCTGATATCTTCTTCTACTATTTAAACCCATATATGCGTAAACGCAAAAATAATATCTGCAATATTCTTCATGAAAAAAGCACCGGCGCTTTTTTTGATAATCTATTAGAATATACCGTTGTCCTCGAAACAGAAGATAAAGAAATCTGTCTGGCCTATATTGCCGGCTTCCTCTGCCATTACGCACTGGACACGCATACGCATCCTTACCTTTACGCCCGTATGCATCAGGATATGAATGAACATCCGGAACGCAGATATGAGGCTTTTTATTATCGGCGGATCGAAACCCTCATGGACACGCTCCTGCTTAAACGTTTAAACCATATGGAACCTTCCCAGCTTAATCTGGAAGCATTAGTTTCCTTAACCAAAAAAGAACGAAGAAACATTTCCGAATGTCTTTTATATGCGATCCGGACGACCTACCACTATCGGCTGTCCCGGAAAACGCTGCTCAAGGTTATCGCTTCCGTCCGGAAAACCTGTATTTTCTTACAGTCAAACCCGCAGATGCGTCAGCGCCTCGTTCACTTTATTGAGAATCACTTTAGACTCTCTTTATCAAAAACCTGTTTCATCTATCCGGAATATCAGGGCGACCCGGAAGATTACCTGAACGAAGGCAAGCATACGTGGTATGTGGGAGAAAACCACACGCCGCATACAGAATCCTTCTTTGAATTGCTGAACGAGGCCAACATCTTCAGCAATCAGATCTTAGAAACTTTTGACGATTATCTGGCATGGCATGGAAGCAGGGAACATCTGATCCAGGTTATCGGATCTCTGTCCTACTATACCGGGGAACCGTGTTAAACATTTTGATAAGAACAAAAAAGAATCCCAAACGCTAAAGATCATTGGGATTCTTTCTTTTTTATACGCTTCATTTATTAATACATGGACATTAACCGGCTGATAAGGAACTGATATTCATCAATCGTCTTTTCCATGGCCAGTCCTTCGTCAATATCGAAGTCCACATAATTTCCGCCTTTTAAGCAGATAACCCGGTTCGTTTCTCCCCGGTGGAGCAGATCGATGGCATAGCCGCCCATGGTCGCCGCTGTCACCCGGTCTCTCGCTGTCGGTGAACCGCCACGCTGTATATGGCCCAAAACGGTCGCACGGGTCTCAATACCGGTAGCCGCTTCAATACGCCGGGCCAGACGATTGGTATGACCGACACCTTCCGCATTAATGATCACATGATGTGTCTTGCCTTTGGAACGGTTATGCATGATGCTATCGATCAAATCCTGTTCATTAAACTCATCCCGCTCCGGTATGAGGATTCCGTCCGCACCGTTAGCCATCTGGCACCAAAGGGCAATGTATCCTGCATTTCGTCCCATAACTTCAATGATACTGCAGCGTTCATGAGATGTGGAAGTATCTTTGATCTTATCTATGGCGCTCATGGCTGTGTTTACAGCCGTATCAAAACCAATGGTATAATCTGTACAATTGATATCCAGATCAATGGTTCCCGGAATACCGATCGTATTGATCCCAAGAGCCGAAAGCTTCTGGGCGCCGCGGAAAGAACCGTCGCCGCCGATAACGATCAAACCGTCGATTCCATGATCTTTAAGAATCTGAGCCCCTTTCTGCTGTCCTTCCCTGGTTTCAAATTCTTTACATCTGGCTGTAAATAAAATCGTACCGCCGAGACGCGCAATCTCAGATACCATCCTGGAATCCATATCAATGATCTCATTATTTAATAAACCGGCATAACCGCGCTTAATTCCTTTAACCTTCATACCGCTGGCCAACGCAGTACGGACAACCGCCCGAATGGCCGCATTCATTCCCGGCGCATCGCCTCCGCTGGTCAATATGCCTACAGTATTTACTTCTTTCATCAAAGTACCTCCTGTTCCTCTTCATACTAAATCTGCTCACGGTATACCATGGACACTAACTGTTCACAGTATATCATGTTTCCGCATTATTTTAAAGGGATGTATGTTTCAATTTTACCCTCCTGAAAATCCGGAAGTTTATCATATAAATTAAATACCTGGTCAAGCATTGAAAATAAAAGGACCGCACCGCTGCCCTCTCCAAGGTGAAAATCTCCGTAAATGGCAGGTCTGAGGCCAAGCATGTCCAACGCAAGCACCGCTCCCGGCTCTTTGGAACAATGGGATGCGATCATACCGTCCAGCGATGCCGGTGCAAGCTGCTTCGCCAGAAGAGCCGCCACAGATGCAATGAAGCCATCGATAACGACCGGGATCCCGACAGACGCCGCACCCAAAAAAACACCGGTGAGTCCGGCAATATCAAGGCCGCCGACCTTCGCCAGGACATCCACCCCATCCGACGGGTTCGGCTGATTCAATGCGATCGCCTTTTCAATCGTCCGGATCTTCCGTTCAAGTCCTTCACTGGAAAGCCCGGCTCCCCGGCCAGTCACATAAGCGGCCGGTTTACCTGAAAGAACTGCTAAAACCGCACTGCTGCTCGTCGTATTTCCTATACCCATCTCACCTGTGGCAAAAAGTTGATAACCTTCCGCCGCCTTTTTCCTCGCCAGCTCTGCTCCGGCCTCAATGGCCGCTTCGGCCGTCTCCCGGCTCATCGCCGGACCCACAGCCATATTATCTGTCCCACACATGAGGGAAATATCCAGAACACCTTCCACCTTTTCTTTCATCCCGATATCTGCCACAAGAAAATCACTTCCGGCATTTTCCGACATCAGCGCAATCGCAGCTCTCTGATGGAGCATATTCTCCACCACCTGGGCAGTCACATGCGCGTCGGATTGACTGACGCCTTCGGCAATGACGCCGTTATCTGCCGCCATGACAATCGTCAGTTTTTTTTGGATCCGGGGCTGCACATTTCGCTGCACGCCTGCAATACGGACCAAAGTCTCCTGAAGCCATTCCAGACTGCGTAATGGAATACATTTATTATCCCATATTTTCCAGACCTGATTCATAACCGCTGTATCCGCCGGAGGAATTCCACGGCAGATTTCTTCCAATCTTAACATTTTAAATTCATTCCTTTCAGAACCGGAAAATCCTGCGAAATTTCAAACTCTGTATACGCTCCCTGCTGAATTTCCAAATGCCATATATTTGACGCATCCATTCCCAAAAGACGGCACATCAGACACTGCATCGGACCGCTGTGACCAACAAAGAGGATGTTTCCCGCCTCTTTAAAAGTCTTATCACGAATAAGCTTATCCCAACCGCTTAATACCCGTTGGCTGAAATTTAAGAAAGTTTCGCCGCCCGTTGGAGGACACCGAAGCCAATCCTCCGCCATGGCCTTATAATCTTCCGTATACATTTCCCGAACCTGTGTATAATGAAGCCCTTCCCAGGCGCCAAAATTCATTTCATTAAAAGCCGGAACTGAGCAAAATTCCGGTTTCAGACTTCTCTCAGTCTGGCGGGAAAGAATGACTTCCGCAGTCTGCCTTGTCCGCCGCAGTCCCGAAACAACAACCTGATCAAAAATCACATTGCGAAGCATATCTCCTACATCCTCTGCCTGATGTCGGCCATTTTCGGTAATTGAAACATCCAGACTTCCATAATACACCTGATTCACATTGCATTCAGTTTCGCCATGCCGAACCATATATAATTTCATATCACAAAACTCCTTCCAACGCCACTATGAGCAGCATATAGAAAATCTCAATAATCTCCGAAGCCGCGCCAAGGGTATCCCCGGTCATCCCGCCGATAGCTTTCTCCATATGCCGCCGAAACAGCCAGGCCAAAATAAAACACGATAATACGCAGGCAAAAACTACCCAGGCGCCCACCGTTATCGTACATCCAATTCCGGTATAAATAATACCGACAAATAAACACCCCATGACCCAGGCCGCTCCAAATAACGCCGATATAAGAACAATTTTCAAAGAAACTCTTCCAATATAGCTTTTTCCCAAACCGCTTTCCCGGGGATAATTTGCCCTGTACATACACAGGCCCTGAACCATTTTCCCTGCCACCGGCGCCGCGAGAATCAAAAACAGCGGCATTTCAGAAGAAGTAATGAATAAATATTTAAAGGCTAAATCGGCAATGGCTGCCACAACACCGAAAGTTCCTATATGACTGTCTTTCATGATCTCCAGCATACGTTCCCGGCTTCTGGACGAAAAATAGGCGTCTGCCGTATCACACAATCCGTCCAGGTGGAATCCCCGTGTCATCCAAAGTTCGCCAAGCAATGCCAACGCCGCCGCCAGAGAAAGGGGCAAAATATGTACAGATACCCAGAAGATCAAGGCTTCAAATAGGGCAATGACAATACCGGCCGCCGGCCAGAGCGCTACTCCCCGGATCAGGCGTTCATCGCTCACTTCCACACTTTTATTGATGGGAAGACTTGTAAATAATTGTAACGTCAAAATCAATGTATCCATAAATCACTCCGCCTTAATCTGAACCGGAATACCGCTGATGACAAAATAAACCTGCTCCGCCTCAGCCGCCAGATATTGATTTACCCGGCCAAGTATATCCCGAAATCCCCGGCCAAGCGGCGTCTCAGGGACGAGACCCAGACCAATCTCATCCGTTACCATAACATAAGGCAGCCGCTTTTCCCGAACAATCGCCGCAAAGCTCTGAAACTTTTCCATAATATAGGATTCTGCTCCATTGTAATCAACCTGGGCAAAATCCGTCTCTTCGATATCTGCGTTCTCTGTCAGAGTTTCCCCGCCATTCACAAAATCAAACAGCAGGTTTGTCACCATAGATGTCACGCTGTCCAGCAAAATGCCATCAAATCCCGTATAATCAAAAGTCTCTAAGTCCAGATAACCTTCATGAGTTATCCACAATTCGCCCCGGCGTTCCTTATGTTTTTCCACACGCAGGGCCATTTCTTCGTCGAAAACCTTCCCAGTTGCCACATATAACCTGCGATCTCCCATAGCTTTGACCAGTTGTTCACCATATTCACTTTTCCCGCTTCGGCATCCGCCCGTCACTAAAATCATTTGCTCTCCTACCCCACTGTTCAAACAGTACGTTTCACTGCCATTTAACAAAAACCGGCTGCCAAGGATATCCTATCCGCTGACAGCCAGTTTTAACGTTGTTCTATTTTTCAGCAAATCTCTTCGCCTGTTCCTCGATCAACTGGGCATCTTCAAAATAATCGATCTTCATTGCCCGTTTTACTTCTTCCAGCGTCTTGTCTGCAACTTTAGCGGCCTCAATACTGCCCTTACGAAGAATTTCATAAATTTCCGGAATATGTTTTTCCAGCTCTTTTCTGCGGGCGCGTATTGGTTCCAGTTCTTCCTGCATGATATTATTCAGGAAACGTTTTACCTTTACATCTCCGAGACCGCCCCGGCGATAATGATCTTTCAACGCATCCAGATTCTCATACTCCGGCCAGTACTTTGCAAAATGTTCATCCCGGCAAAATGCGTCCAGATAGGTAAACACCGCATTGCCTTCCACACATCCCGGATCTGATACTTTCAAATGATTCGGATCGGTAAACATGCCCATGATCTTTTTCTGGACCTCTTCCGCTGTATCCGAAAGATAAATACAGTTATTTAAAGATTTACTCATCTTTGCTTTTCCATCGGTTCCAGGCAGACGGCAGCACACTTCACGCTCAGGAATGAGAGCTTCCGGCTCGACTAAAACTTCATCATAAACCGCATTGAATTTACGAACGATCTCCCGTGTCTGCTCGATCATCGGAAGCTGGTCTTCTCCAACCGGCACCGTTGTCGCTTTAAATGCGGTAATATCCGAAGCCTGACTGATCGGATAGGTAAAGAAACCTACCGGAATACTTGTTTCAAAATTACGCATCTGAATTTCAGCCTTTACCGTCGGATTTCTCTGAAGCCGGGAAACCGTTACAAGGTTCATATAATAGCAGGTGAGTTCCGGCAGCGCCGGCACCTGGGACTGAATAAAGATTACCGATTTTTCCGGGTCCAGACCACAGGAAAGATAGTCCAGCGCCACCTCAATAATATTCTGGCGCACTTTTTCCGGATTATCTGCATTATCTGTCAATGCCTGTGCATCCGCGATCATAATATAAATTTTGTCATATTCTCCTGAATTCTGAAGCTCCACCCGACGCTTCAGGGAACCTACATAATGTCCCACATGAAGCCGTCCTGTCGGACGGTCTCCGGTTAAAATAATCTTTTCCATTGTAAATTACTCCTTGTTTCTTTATTCTTCCATCACGTGGTCAAACGCCACCTTAAACATTTCCTGAATATGCTCATCCGCCAAAGAATAGTATCGCACCTTACCATCCCGACGTGTTTTCACCAGTCTGGCCTGCTTCAACAGCCGAAGCTGATGGGACACGGCCGACTGATTCATCTCAAGCAGCAGCGCCAGATCTCCCACGCACAGCTCTGACTGGCTCAACGCACATATGATTTTTGCCCGGGTTGAATCCCCGAAGGCCTTAAACAGTTCCGCCACTTCAAACAGATCGTCTTCCGGCGGCATGGCATTTCTTACCTGTTCAACCAGACTGTCTCCCATGTTCTCTACTTCCCTTCAATAGCATGGCCTTTGGCCTTTAAAACATCCACTACCTGATAAACATATTTATGACAGATTTCATCCGTTTCTGCTTCCACCATAACACGCAGCACCGGTTCTGTTCCGCTTTCCCGCACAAGAATGCGTCCCGTATTTCCAAGGGCTTCTTCCACGGCTTTTACAGCCGCCTGAACGTCCGCATCCTGCTCCGCTTCCGTTTTATCCTTTACTTTAACATTCACAAGCAGCTGAGGGTAAATCTTCACCGGCTTGATCAGTTCGGAAAGCTTTGTCTTTTTCTCCAGCATAACTTCCATAATCTTCAAAGAAGTTAAAATACCATCGCCGGTCGTCGCCAGCTTGCTGAAAATAATATGCCCGGACTGTTCTCCGCCGATGGAATGTCCGTTCTGCATCATATTCTCATAAACATATTTATCACCAACGGCCGTCTTTTCATATCGAATGCCAGCTTTATCAAGAGCAAGATACAGACCGAAATTGGACATGACCGTTGTGACGATCGTATTGTTATTCAATGTTCCATTTTCATGCATATATTTACCGCAGACATACATGATCAAATCGCCGTCAACGATATGTCCTTCATCGTCCACAGCAATACACCGGTCCGCATCGCCATCGTAAGCAAAACCAACATCAAGACCCTTTTCCATAACGAATTTCTGAAGCACTTCAATATGCGTAGAACCGCAGTTCATGTTAATATTTGTGCCATCCGGCTCTGCATTGATCACATAAGTTTTTGCTCCCAAAGCATCAAATACACTTTTAGCGATTGAAGACGCCGAACCGTTGGAACAGTCCAGGCCGACCTTTTTATCCTTAAAGGAACGTGTTGCTGTGGCGATCAAATGACCGATATAGCGATTTCTTCCCATCGCATAATCCACGGTCCGCCCAATATCTTCACGGGTTGCCAACGGAAGTTCCTCTGTTTTTCCATCAATATAATCTTCAATGAGCTGCTCCACATCGGCGCTCATCTTATGTCCCATGGCATTGATGATCTTAATTCCATTATCATAAAACGGATTGTGACTGGCTGAGATCATGATGCCGCAGTCAAATTCCTCTGTACGCACGACATAAGAAACACTCGGTGTCGTCGTTACATGAAGCAGATAGGCATCTGCACCGCTGGCCGTAAGTCCTGCGGCCAGGGCATATTCAAACATGTAACTGGAACGCCGTGTATCTTTACCAATGACAATCTTTGCCTTATGATCTTTTCCAAAATAATATCCTAAAAAACGTCCGACTTTAAATGCATGTTCCACCGTGAGCTTTATATTTGCCTCACCGCGAAAACCGTCAGTCCCAAAATATTTTCCCATAATACGCATTCACTCCTAAAAATTCACTCGCTAACTGTTCACAGTATATCATAGTTTCTTGGATTTTTCACTGTTTTTATTTTTTTATGCTTGACATGTATTTTATTTGTGATAGTATCATATTATAGATTATGTAGTTTTAATTACTATGTGTTGTCGCTTTGATGCACAATCCTTTATAAATCTCAGAACAGGAAGGTGATCTTATGAAATTCAGACCGAAGGACCCAGGAAGCGCCATTACTCATTTTATCGGCTGGCTTATGGCTCTGCTCGCCGCCGTACCGCTGATTCTCCGGGCTTGTACAGCACCGGATCTGGTCCATGTTGTTTCGTTAAGTATTTTTATTGTCAGCATGCTTTTACTATATGCCGCAAGTACCCTGTATCATTCATTGGATATCAATGAAAAAGTTAATAAGCGCCTGAAAAAATTTGATCATATGATGATTTCGGTGCTTATTGCCGGAACCTACACACCTGTATGTCTCATTGCTATCCGAGGCACTTTGGGATACACCCTTTTAGCCATCGTATGGGGCATCGCCATCTTCGGCATCGTCCTGAAAGCCTTTTGGGTAAACTGTCCGAAATGGGTGTCTTCCGTACTTTACATCGGAATGGGATGGACCTGTGTCCTTGCATTTACTCAGATTTTAAACAGCCTGTCCAGAGAAGCTTTTATGTGGCTCCTTACCGGAGGAATCATCTATACGATCGGCGGCGTCATCTATGCATTGAAGCTTCCAATCTTCAACAGTCGGCATGAGAATTTCGGTTCTCATGAAATCTTCCACCTCTTCGTGATGGGCGGCAGCTTCTGCCACTTCGTATTAATGTATAAGTTCCTGGCTGTTATGCCGATTTATTAAAACAAAACAGGGTGCCAAAGAATTTCGTACTCTCTATTTTTAGAATCTTGCGAATTTCCTGGCACCCTGACCTTATTTAAACAATATTTTATTTTCCTGTTATCCGGTAAGCATGGTTCAGCGGTCCGCTGCCCTTGCCCAGATCCAGCCCGTCTTTGAGGGCTCCGGTAATATAATCTTTGGCATTTTTTACACTCGTTTTCATATCATAGCCCAGGGCCAGATTACTGGCTATGGCCGAAGAGAGGGTACAGCCGGTCCCATGGGTATTCGGATTATCCACCCGTTCGCCGCGGTACCAGAGAAACTCTCCGTTATCATAGAGCAGATCATCGGCAGTTTCTGTCAGATGGCCGCCTTTGATAAGAACACAACCTTTCAGGTTCTTGCCAATGACTTCAGCCGCCCGAACCATATCTTCTGTGGATTTAATTTCAAAACCACAGAGACACTCGGCCTCGGGAATATTCGGTGTGATAATATCGGCCAAAGGCAGAAGCTTTGTCACCAGAGTTTCCTGAGCATCCGGGCTCATCAGGGCGCAGCCGCTGGTGGATACCATCACCGGATCTACCACAATATTCTCCGCCTGATGTTCTTTTAGTTTCTCTGCAATCTTTTCAATGATACCAATATTGGACACCATACCGATTTTTACCGCATCCGGCCGGATGTCGTTAAAAATACAATCGATCTGTTCGCCGACAAATTCCGGCGTGGCTTCCAACACATCATAGACCCCCGTCGTATTCTGGGCCGTTAATGCAGTGATCGCACTCATGGCATAGACGCCATGGGCCATCATGGTTTTAATATCTGCCTGAATCCCGGCACCGCCGCTGGAATCAGAACCTGCGATTGTTACTACCTTTTTCATACTGTATTCAACTCCTATATTTATAATAATGGTGAAAAAATTCTCAGTATTCCCTGAACGCATTTCTGCCATAACGGACGGTTTTTCCAGGCATCCAGGCTTACCCGCTCACTCTTTCGCATGGTTTCTAAAAAGTCTTCTTTCATCTCCATAACCGCCGGAACTTCCGTCATCAATACGCCGCATTCATAATGCAGATAAAAACTCCGATAGTCCATATTTATCGTACCGCAGACGCCGCACTCATCATCAGAAATGACATTTTTCGCATGGATAAAACCCGGTTCATACTCATATATCTTAATGCCATTTTCCATAAGCCGTCCATAATTTGAGATATTTACCATGTAGACATACCATTTATCATAGTGACGCGGTGTAATGATCCGCACATCGACGCCGCTTCGGGCGGCCCGGCACAAATCGTCAACCATACGGTTGTCCAGCACCAGATAAGGTGTCGTAAAATAAATA
Organism: uncultured Lachnospiraceae bacterium; assembly: GCA_958426095.1. Taxonomy (GTDB): domain Bacteria; phylum Bacillota; class Clostridia; order Lachnospirales; family Lachnospiraceae; genus Frisingicoccus. Next base: position 13,388 of record CATZYB010000002.1, on the reverse strand, counting down.
TAATCCCTGGCCTTATTGATTAGATGGGTATACATCTCTTCAATCGGATTATCCGGATTATTGGCCGGACCGTCAGCCACCGGCTGAACATATCCCGGCGCATCTACCGATATGGTCGGTCGGTATTTATCATAATCCAACTGCTCTTTCTCCTTGGAAAGTTCCCACATCTCCAGGAAAATTTCTGTTAGGCCCCAGACGCCATCCCCCTCCAGACGGATGGCCGTATCCTTCCAATGACCAAATCGATCGATAATATTGGCATACTCATCGGCCAGATTGACCCCTCCCGTATAGGCAATATTTCCGTCAATGACAGCGATCTTCTGATGATTCCGATAATTAAAGGTCAATCGTGAAACATCCTTCACGATCGGTGCAAAAATGCTGACCCGGATACCCAGTTTCGACAATTCATGCCGAATCTCGTCTCCATCCATAAACAGACACCCAAAATCATCCAAAAGCAGACGAATTTCAACTTTCTCCGCCGCTTTCCGTGCCAGTACCTCTTTCAGCCGATCCCATATTTCACCATTGGACACAATAAAATATTCCATGAAGATAAACTTTTCCGCCTTCTCCAGATCCTCAAAAAGGGCATCAAATTTTTTCTCCCCAACCTCAAAATATCGGACGGAAGTATTTTTGTATAAACAAAAGCCTTCATGAACCAGATATCGGCTGACCTGGGCCTTATTCGGGTGCATTTCGGACAATTCGGCCAGGATCGCCGGGTCCTGGGATTTATATCCTCTTCCCTTTTCCGATATCTTTTTATATTTTTTATAAAAAGCGCTGTTTGTATGTTTGCGTCCCCACATAAAGTAAAGACAGTAACCAAACACCGGAAGCGCCAGAATAATGACGATCCAGAAGGAATTGAAGGAAGATGAATTATCTACCAGCACAAAAACAACCGCAATACTGGCAATTTCAATGAGCAGGTAAACCCATGAGGCGTATTCCTGAAGCAGACGTACCAGCAGAAACATTGTTAAAACCTGTAAGATTACCGAAATCAATACGATAGCCGCCCGTACAAGAACTGAAGTCCGTTTTTTTAAAATATTATTCATAAGCCATATTCTCCTTGATGTGCGATCAACTCAAGCTTCTGCTGGCGATCTAGCCGCTTGATGGCATATTCCCGCCGCATCGCTTCCTCTTTTGTTTCCATCTTTTCATAATAAATCAATTCTACCGGCCGACGGCTGCGGGTATATTTTGCTCCCCGTCCTTCATTATGAGCCCGAATCCGTTCCTCCAGATGATTCGTCCATCCAGTGTAGAGGGAACCGTCACTGCATTTTAAAATATATGTATAGTTCATGATATCCTTTCCAGTAAATGTAAAATGGTTTACAGAACTTATTATATCGGATTACCGTTGTAATTTCAACTGAAAAAGGGCATTGCCGTTATGACAATGCCCCGCTATATAAAGCAGCCGATGAAAATACAGTATTTATTCAAAAAGTCTGGCCCGGGCCGGTAATACCAGAAGGATTGTAATATAATCGGCAGCATATTTTCCAATATGTATGACCGATTCATCATCGCCTGCTCTATATCTTATGTTATTTTTCCGATTTGGTGACTGGAAAACCCGTTATCATTTTTCCAGATAATCCTGTGGGTTCACCGGAGTACCGTCCTTTGTAATTCCAAAATAAAGATGACTTCCCTCTTCTGTATAATATTTGGTCGGCTGAGCCACATTGCCAATGGCCTGACCTTTGACAATCGCATCGCCCTCTTTGACATTTACATCTTTCATCTGTCCATAAATTGCCCTATAGCCATTTCCCATGTCTACGGTGATCATCGTACCGTTCACGCTGTCTTCTGTAACAGATTCTACGGTTCCGCCAAAGGCCGCAACCACTTCCTGATTGACGTCGGCTTTGATGAGCAATGCCGGATTACATTTGTATTGATCCAGTGTTCCAAAATAAATGGTTTTATCCGATGAAAACTCTTTAAGAATTTCGCCTTCCACTGGCCATACCATTTTCGCATTGTCGCCAAATGTCTCCGCAACTGCGGCATTCGCAGCTTCTGCTGCCGCTACAGATTCAGCCACTGCATTTTCAATATCTGTCATGTTTCCCACGGCGGCTGCTGGTGTTTCATCCAAAACTTCCGGTGTGTTTTCAGCCTGACTGAATTCGGCGGCCTTTTCGGCTTCCGCCTTATCCTTCATACCTGACCGATATCCGGCGACCCCGGAAATTCCAAGCACAACGACCAGGGCCGCTGTCAACACCATGTAAAATCCATTCTTTTTCCAATAATTTTTAAAATTTTCTTTCACCTGTTATCACCTCGTAGCTATAGTTTGACCAGGAAATCAAACTTTATACATCCGTCCCCGGAAAATACCACAAAATAATTTCCTGCCAGCTTTTCCCTTCTCCGGCCATGGCATCGGCGCCATAAAGACTCAGGCCAACACCATGCCCCCGCCCATAACAGGTAAATTCTATTCCATCATTTTTAACAGAATAATCAAAGCAAGCGGACGGAAGCCCCAGACGGCACCGCAATTCTTCACCCGAATACGTCTGTCCGCCAATCTGCATCTGACGGATATAACCGGAATCATCCTTTTCTATGATCTGGACCATGCTCTCCGACAGTTGGTCCCAGGAGTTCTCCACCCCGTCGGCTTCGGCCAGGATGCGAATGATTTTCTTCCGACTCAAAAATACTTTCTCCATATAATCGGATGAACTTTTATCCCAGGGACTATCGACACTGGTCAAATAGGCCAGATCGCCGCCCCACACATCAGAGAAATTTCTCGTCCTTCCATTAGACAGAAGACAATATAAAGGCAGTATCGGTTCCCCGTTATAGAGTATTTTACACCCTTCGGTTTCCGCTACTGCCTTTCTTAATTTTTCTTCATCCATCCCCTTGGCCAGCCTTTCCCGGGCTGACAGCCAGGGCTGACCAAGCCACTGACTTTCCGGAGTTCGTCCGCCAGCCGACATATAGGCTATGTAAGTTCTCAAAACGACCGCCATCGCTTTCATCGTTTCCTCATGGGTATCCGGCTCCAGCACTGCCGCCAAAACACCAACAGCATATTCATCAAAACCGACCACCCGGTCCATTCCAAATTCCTTCATATGAACAGTAAGGCCCTCGGCGGACTGTTTCCAATCTGCCGAGGGCCTGTAATTTTGATAAATCTGCGTTCCCATACAGGGAATCGCCAATAAACATCCTATAAAAAGCCAGCCAAGCCGTTTCCTCATTTCAGGTTCCCCGACCTTTCCATGGTCTCTTTATAGAATATTCTCACAGATACAAAATGTGCCTGTCCTTATTTTGTTAAAGCAACTGTATCTCTTGCGATCATTAATTCTTCGTTTGTTGGAACAACGAATACTTTAACTTTGGAATCTGCTGTAGTGATTTCAATTTCTTCACCACGTTTTCCGTTAGCTTCCGCATCGATCGTAATTCCAAGGTATCCAAGATAATCGCAAACGCCCTGACGTGTTGTTGCACTGTTTTCACCAACGCCTGCTGTAAATACGATCACATCAACGCCATTCATAGCTGCTGCATAGCCGCCGATGAATTTAGCTACCTGATATTTGAAAGCATCCAATGCATATTTGCAGCGTTCGTTGCCTGCATCTGCTGCTTCTTCAACATCACGGAAGTCGCTGCTTACGCCGCTGATACCGAGAACACCGGATTTTTTATTTAAAATTTCTGTTATCTGGTAGACATCCAGATCATGTTTCTGAGCATAGAATTCAAGGATGGATGGGTCGATATCACCGCAGCGTGTTCCCATGATAAGGCCGGCTAATGGTGTCAGTCCCATCGTTGTATCTACGCATTTGCCCTGATTTACAGCACAGATACTGGAACCGTTACCCAGATGGCAAACGATGGTCTTTAATTCTTCCGGTTTCTTTCCGAGAATCTGAGCTACACGTTTGGAAACATAGCTGTGAGATGTTCCGTGGAAACCGTAACGACGAATCTTATCTTCTGTATATGCTTCGTATGGCAGACCGTAGAGGTAAGCTTTCGGAGGCATTGTCTGATGGAAAGCGGTATCAAATACAGCAACCTGAGGCACGCCCGGCATTAATTCTTTACATACACTGATACCCAAAAGGTTCGCTGGATTGTGAAGCGGTGCAAGATTGCTGCACTCTTCGATCGCTTTCATAACTTCGTCATCTACGACAACGGAAGAAGCAAATTTCTCTCCGCCGTGTACAACACGATGACCTACGGCATGGATCTCAGAAAGAGATTTTACAACGCCGTTTGTTTCATCTGTCAGACAGCTAAGAACAAGCTTGATCGCATTTGTGTGATCTGGCATTGGAGATTCGATTGTAATTTTGTCTTTTCCTGCTGGTGTATATACGATTCTGCTGCCTTCAATACCGATACGTTCACAAAGACCCTTTGCAAGTACAGCTTCTGTATCAGACTGAATTAACTGGAATTTTAATGAAGAACTTCCACAATTGATTACTAAAACATTCATTATTCTTTTCCTCCCATAAAATTATATCCTTATTTTAACATATTTTTTTTAACTGACCACCCCATTTATGGTATAATTTTAAAAAAAGGAGGTCATGTCTTGAAAAAAATGCAAATAATCATCTTCATTATTGCCCTTATATGCTTTCTGGGCAGCGCCGGATACCTTGGCAAATACTTCTGGGAACGACACATCTCGGCAGAAAACATGAATGATGTCAAATCTCTGCTTGTCGAAGAAACTTATGCTTCCGACGAAGTTTCGGAAACAACCGGCAGCGAGATCATTCCCCGCTATGCACGCCTTCATGAAGAAAATCCGGATTTTGCCGGATGGATCCAGATTCCGGACACAACGATCGACTATCCGGTAATGTACGTTGAAGGCGATAATGATACCTATCTTCATTCCAATTTCAACAAAGAATATGATGCGGCCGGCGTTCCTTTTATCGACGGCTATTGTTCACTGGATCCGGTCAGCGATAATCTGATCATCTACGGACATCATATGAATGACAACAGCATGTTCCAGCCATTGATGAATTACAAGGATAAGGATTTTTTCGAATCCCACAAAACAATTTATTTCGACATGCTGCGTGAAAAAGGAACCTATACTGTCGTGGCCGTCATTCTTTCCAGAGCCTTATCAGAAGACGAAGAAGGCTTCCGTTATTACGGCCATACGTCTTTTGCTGACGAAGCCGACTTCAATGACTACATGAACAATATCCGGCAAATGACTCTTTATGATACAGGGGAAAGCGCTGTCTACGGCGATCGGCTCATCACCCTGTCCACCTGTGAATACAGTCAGGAGGACGGCCGCCTGGCAGTTATCGCCAAAAAGATTAATTGATAAATATCCATCAAAAATACTTGACTTTTGACGAACAGCCCCGTATAATAAACACAATCGTGAGGGAGTAGTTGGCACAAAAACGTGTGATAAGTCAACATACTGGCTGAAAAACCTGGCTTATCTTAAATAACAAGACTCATGTATAGTTTTTGCTATACATGAGTCTTTTTTATTGCCTTTTTGATGTCCCTCATACATATATAATAATGTAAAGGAGAAACTTCTATGGGATTATTTGAATTATTTTTAATCGGCGTCGGTCTGTCCATGGATGCTTTTGCCGTCTCCATCTGCAAGGGCCTGAATATGCGGCGTATGAACTACCGTCAAGCCGGAATCATTGCTCTGTTTTTCGGCGTTTTCCAGGCACTGATGCCAACCATCGGCTGGCTCCTCGGCAAACAATTTGAAAGCTACATAACAAGTATTGACCATTGGATCGCTTTTGTTCTTCTCGGCTTTATCGGCATAAATATGCTCCGTGAAGCCCTCGGTGAGGATGAGAGTCCTGACTCCCAGAGTTCCCAGGAAGGTTCCCAGTCAAATCTGGATTTAAAAGAACTCTTTATGCTGGCTGTTGCCACCAGCATCGATGCGCTGGCTGTCGGTATTACCTTCGCCTTTCTTCAGGTAAAAATTCTTCCCGCCGTCTGTCTGATCGGCGCCACCACATTCATTATTTCCTTTGGTGGTGTCGGCATCGGTCATCAATTTGGACGCCGTTACGAGAAAAAGGCAGAAATTGCCGGAGGCGTTATCTTAATACTTATCGGCTTAAAAATCCTCCTTGAACATCTGGGAATCCTTTAAGTCCGTCATTCTGTCAGACTTTCTGCCACTGTTTCGCCGGTTTTATCATCCCGGTGAAACGGTGTGAACAGAAACAGGCCATCTCTCAATCATTTGGCTTAAAACCTGCGCCGTCAATCAGCTCTTCTATTTCAAAAAGTTCATTTATAATTTCATGATATTTTTTCAGGCTCTGAGCCTTCCGTATCTTCTTGCCGTATTTTTTTCCATTGGTAAACTGGCAGATCATATAATTCCAGAGTTCTTTCATTTTATAAAGCAATGGGACCTCGCCGGAAAGCATTGCTTCATATTCGCTGTAAACCCTGTCATGAAACGCCCGAAGAAGCGCCTTGTCCACCGCTTTCTCCTCTCCAAGTATTCTGTCGATCAATGCCGGATCGGCGACAAGGCCCCGCCCCAGCATAACCGATGTCACTTCCGGAAATTGACGGCAGAAGGATTCATAATCTGATACTGTAAAAATATTGCCGTTATAGCATACCGGACAACGGCTATTTTCAAATCCCAGACGGAACATGTCCAGATTCGGCGTTCCCCGGTAAAAGTCCTCCCGGGTCCGCGGATGAATGATCAATTCTTCCAGGGGATACTGATTATAAATGTCCAGCAGAGCCTCAAACTCCTCCGGTCTTTCCTTTCCCAGCCGGGTTTTTATGGAAATCTTTACCTCGGCGGTGTTATATATCGCTTCCAGAAAGGCATTTAATTCTTCCCGAAAGGCAAGAAACCCGGCCCCCCGGCCTTTGCCGACAACCGTCCCCGACGGACATCCGAGATTTAAATTAATCTCATCATACCCCATTTCTATCAACTGCTTTTCCGTATAAATAAATTCATCAGCCCGGTTCGTCAAAATCTGGGGCACGATCTTCGGCCCCCGGTTATTTTCAGGAAGCACATCTCTCAAGGCCTTTGAAGTCCGTCGGCTGTTCAGCCCCGGCGTAATAAAAGGTGTAAAATATTTATCCGCAGGATGAAAATAATCATAATGGGCATTACGGAAAATATATCCGGTAATGCCCTCCAAAGGCGCCATATAAAATTTCATTCGTTTTCTCTCCGTTACAGCAATAATATCAGCGTTCCCGCCACGATTAATACGAGTCCAGTCAATCCTTTCAAAGACAATTTCTCTTTAAAAACGACCCATGCAAAAATGACCGACACGACGATGCTTAATTTATCGATCGGCACGACCACGCTGGCTTTGCCCGTCTGTAAAGCCCGATAATAGCAGAGCCAGGAAAGTCCCGTTGTTATTCCTGACAAGATCAGGAAAATCCAGCTTTTCCCATCAATTTTGCCAATATCTTTCCATTTATGGTTCATAAAGACAATTAACCAGGCCATAATCAGAACAACGATCGTCCGCAAAGCTGTTCCCAGCGTGGAATCCACATTTTCTATGCCGATTTTTCCAAGTATGGATGTCAGGCTTGCAAATACCGCCGACAAGACTGCATAAATCAGCCACCGGTAATCGCCGCCGGCTCTCACTCTATTCTTCTGCCCGGAAATCTCCGGCATTGCTTTTTTCTGAATCATAAGCCCCGTTCCTAAGGCAATGGCGCACATGCCCAAGACCATATATAAAGTTATCGGTTCACCCAGGATGAGAAAAGCGCTGATCATCGTAAGAATCGTGCTGGACTTGTCGATCGGTACAACCTTATTCACATCTCCCAATTGAAGGGCGTGAAAATAACACAGCCAGGATCCTCCGGTGGCAAGACCGGACAATCCGAGAAATAAATAACTCTCCCCGGAAATATCCGCCATTGTTGTCTGAGTTCCCTTTATAAATACCATCATCCAGGCAAAAATAAGCACTACGATAGTCCGTATGGCTGTTGCCAGATGGGAATCCATATCTTTTATTCCCAGCTTCGCCAAAATCGCCGTTACTCCTGCAAAAAATGCCGAGCCAAAGGCCATGATGATCCACATTTTGATTCACTCTTTTCCTGATTAAAAATCAAAAGTATCCGGTGACGGTCCAAATCGCTGATCCTTATTGAGGCTGTTCATCTTCACCATATCTTCCGGTTTTAATTCAAAGTCAAATACTTTACTGTTTTCTATAATACGCTCCCGATGTACAGATTTCGGAATAACAATAATACCGTTCTGAATCTCCCAGCGCAAAATGATCTGGGCCGGCGTCCGGTCATAAACCCCGGCCAACTCGGTGATCACCGGATCTTCAAAAACATTGGTACGTCCAAGCGGCGCCCAGGCCGTCACCTGAATGCCCTTGCTCCGGCAAAAACTCCGAAGAGGTTCCTGACTCAGATATGGATGACATTCAATCTGGTTCACCGCCGGTACTATGTCGGTATGGGCCATTAAATCATCCAAATGCCTCGTTTGAAAATTACTGACGCCGATGGATTTTGTTTTTCCCTCGGCCTGAAGCTCCTCCAGGATATTCCAGGACGGTAAATAACAGTCGGCCACCGGCCAATGAAGAAGATATAAGTCCACATAATCCATCTGCAGCTTTTCAAGACTTCGCAGCAGAGCTTCTCTTTGAATTCCCGCCCGCATATCATCATTCCATAATTTTGTCGTAACGAAAATTTCTTCCCGTGGGATGCCGCTCTCCCGAATGGCGTCGCCCACTTCTCTTTCATTTCCATATACTGATGCCGCGTCGATATGCCGGTATCCGGCTTCCAAAGCAGCCAGCACAGCTTCCTTTGTGTGTTCGCCGCTTTTATAAACACCAAGACCCAAAACAGGCATTTTCAGACCGTTATTTAATTCTAAACTCTGATTTAAACGCATTTTGATAAGTCCTTTCCTTTATTCATCAACCTCGATCTGGAGGGATTTCATAGCCTCTAATGCACAACGATGCGCTTCCGGTGTGGAACCTGCACAGCAGGACGCATCTACCCGCACCGGTGTGTTCGGCATTGCTGTCCGGATCAAGACTGCATTAGCCATGACACAGATATCCGTGCAAAGGCCCACGACAATGACCTCATCGATCGGAGCCATCCGGTCAATTCCCTGGAGACAGCCCGCCATCTGAATGGAACCAAAAGTCTCCTTATCAAATACAAGGCTGCGGTTTGCCGTTACCAGTTCCTGAATATCATCCTGGAACTTCCAGCCCTCCGTATCCCGTACACAATGAACCACCGGCAATTTCTTTCCCTCCAGCGTTTCCAGATAGTTATCCTCATGGGTATCCCGCGTATAAACAACCGTTCCAGGGAAATTTTTAATCTTTTCAATAACCTTCGGCAATATGGCCTGCGCTTCAGACGAACCAAGGCTTCCGTTAATAAAATCATTCTGCATATCCACAACAACAAGATACTTACTCATGTTTCTTCCTCCATTATTCCACACTCTTCAGTGATTCTACCATATTAATCTTTTTCAGTTTAAAGTACATGACCATATTCACCAGCACTGAGAACAAGAACGTAAATCCAATGGCATAGAGATAGCTTGGCATATTAATATTCCGTCCAAACATCGTCATCTCCACTTCTACAGTCTGAATGACAAACTGATGCAATATCTTTCCGAGAAATACGCCGACAATGGCGCCAATAATCGTCAAAAGTATATTTTCCCGATAAACATAGTTGCCCACTTCCATATCGTAAAAACCAAGAACCTTTAATGTTGCCAATTCCCGCTTACGTTCATTGATATTAATATTATTCAGATTGTAAAGTACGACAAAGGCCAGCATACCTGCCGAAATGATCAAAACGACAATAACGCTGTCCAGAACGCCCAGCATGTCTTCAATCTGGCTTTCCATATTGTTTGTATAAGATACGGTCAATATACTGTCATTTTTCAGAAGTTCCTCACCCACCTGGGTCAGCGCCTCTTCATATTCTTCGTTTAAATCCGCAAAAATACAATTGTACGACGGCGCCTTACCCGTCAGCTTTTCATAGAGCTGCGGCGCCAGATAAATGTAATGAGATAAATAATTTTCACAAATATCCGTTACCGTTACCGTGATTTTTTCATCATCTTCCAGTGCGATCTGAATCTCGTCGCCTACAGAAACGTCCATATCTCTTGCAGCCTTTTCTGTCAATATGGCGCTGTCTTCCGTCATATGCCATGTATCACCGGATACCCGGTCATTAAAGGTTACAAACTGATCCAGGTTTTCCAAACCGGATGGAATATAAAGATAGACGTCTTTTTTCTCGTTTTCAAAGGTCACCTCCGACAGACGCATATAACCATCCATATAAGAACGGATCCGTTTATCGGATTCAAGCTCTTCATCCACCAGAGCCTTTTCTTCTGCATCAATGTCACCGTCAACGACAACCATCAAATCATATATCTGAATTTTACGGTACTGCAATCTGGCGATATCCATAATGGAATCCTTCAGACCATATCCGACGATCATCAGAGCCATACAGCCTCCGATACCAAATATCGTCATAAAAAATCGTTTCTTATACCGCAAAAGATTCCGAACCGTGGACTTCCAGCTAAAATTCAGATTTCCCCAAATCCAAGGAATATGCTCCAGGAACACCCGCTTACCGCTCTTCGGCGCCTCCGGACGCATTAACTCTGCCGCCTGTGCCTTTAATGCCCGGTAACATGCGCTGATCGTTGCCGCCATTGTGCATAAAACCGCCGCCCCCGATGCGGCCAAAGCATAACCCATATCATACGGAATGACTACATCCGGAATATGCACATACACAATCTTATATGCATTAACGATAATATATGGAAATACCTTCTGGCCAAATAATACGCCGAGAACAGAGCCCCCCAGCGTTGCAGCCAGAGCGTAACCCACATATTTGGCAGCGATCGAGAAGTTACTGTAACCCAACGCCTTTAAGGTGCCAATCTGAATCCGCTGTTCTTCCACCATACGGGTCATTGTCGTCAGACTGACAAGGGCAGCCACAAGGAAAAACAGCACAGGGAATACCGAACCAATAGCCCGCATACGGTCTGCATTATCCGAATAACCACTATAGTCCGAATTACTGTCTCTATCATTCACATACCAGGATGGCTTATCAATACCATCGATTTCGTTTTTCGCATCCTGTATTTTAATTTCCGCATCGGAAATCTTTTCCTCTGCTTCTTTTTTACCTTTTTCGTATTCCTCCCAGCCATCCGCCAATTTCTGTTCGTTTTCGGCGATGGTCGCATAGGCCTCCGCAATCTGGGCTTCGCCGTCGTTCACCTGGCTCCAGCCGCTGGTATAAGCACTCTCACCGCTGGTCAGCTGATCATAAGAATCCGCCAAAGTTTTTTCTGCTTCTGCCAGTGTGGTTTTCTGCTTCTCCAGTTCTTCTTTCCCGGCCTCAAGCTGCTTCCGGCCCTCAGCAAGCTCCGTCTTCTTCGCTTCTAACTCGGTCTTTCCGGCCTCAAGCTCTGCCCGTCCGGCCGTAATCTCCGCTTCATGCTCCAGGGCTTCTTCAGCTGCCGGCCGCATAGCCTCCATAGCATCCAGATTTGCCTTCGCTTCCGCCATCTGGGCTTCTGTCTGGGCCACCGCTGCCCGAAGCTGTTCCGCCTGAGCCATCTGTTCCGGCGTCGCCATACCCGCACCGATCAGTTTCTCCAACTGGGTCAACTGGTTTTTCAAGGTTTCCAGGCCAGACATACCGCCCTGGTACTCCTGCCATCCTGTTGATAATCCGGCGATCAGGGCTTTGGCATCGGTCAGTCCCTGTTCCGCTGCCGCTAACTCGCTTTCCTTTTCGGAAAGAGTTTTTTCGGCCTCGGCAACCTGGGCCTCACCGTCAACCAGTTTAGCCTCATTTTCCTCCAGGGTTTTTTCTGCTTCTGCCAACGCCGCCTTGCCCGACTCCATCTGAGCCTTCCCGCTGTTGTACTGATTCCATCCGTCATCCAACGTTGTCCGGCTGTCATACAGCTTATTTTTTGCTTCCTGTATATCATTTTCCGATGACGTCAGTTCCGCCTTGCCGTCGGCCAACTCCGCTTCGCCGTCTTTTAATTCCTGTTCAGCCTCGGCCAGTTCGGATTCGGCTTCTTCTTTTGCTTCCTTCAGTTCAGACTCGGCCTCGGCAATCTTTTCATTGGCCTCATCCATGATCTCGGCATAACGAATATCACAACGGACATCCGAAATACCTTCGACATTTTCTTTAACTTTATCAACGATTTCCGTATAGCTGTCCGTAAATGCCGTCGCATCCTTCGCACCTTCCACGGTCACATAGGCCTGAGAATAGACCTCCTGGTCAAAGCTTTCATCCGTCACATAAACAAACATGTCGATTTCACCGCTGCCGATATTTGTGCTTCCCCGATCAAAGGATATGTACATCGGACTGGAACAGGTTCCGACCACCGTATATACTTCCGTCGCTAAATTTTCCGAAAGCTCTTTATCCGTTCCTGATAAAAATGTCAGCGTATCACCAACCTGGATACCATAGGATTTTGCCCCGTCCAGATCAACGATACATTCACCCTTTTTTTCCGGCCGCCGTCCCTCTGCCACATCGACCTGATTCATCGTCTCAGGCAGGGACTCCACATGAATGACCCGTTCACTCTCACCCATTAAAGCAAGCACATCGATCATATATCCCGGTTCGACCTTCTCCACGCCGTCCACCGCCTGAATGGCTTCGATATCATCTTCCGTCAGTCCAAGGGTACTTAAAACCTTTAAGTCCATCATATTCCGGGCATCAAAATAAGCATCCCCCGAATATCGCATATCCGGCTCCGAAGCCCGAATGCCTGCAAAAAAGGCGACGCCAAGCGCCACAATAAAAAGTATTGATAAAAATCGATTCAGGCTATTCCGAATCTCCATACGAAAATCCTTCGCCAATGCCTTCTTTCCCATAAGCACTCTCCATTACCATTCAATTGTTTCCACAGATACCGGATTCTCGTTCACTGTCATTCCGGAGACTTTTCCGTTTTTTATCTTGATGACCCGGTCCGCCATCGGTGCGATTGCTGAATTGTGAGTTATAACAATGACCGTCATCCCCCGTTCCCGACACATATCCTGAAGCAATTTCAATATAGCTTTACCTGTATTGTAATCCAAAGCCCCTGTTGGCTCATCGCAAAGCAGTAATTTCGGATTTTTGGCCAGAGCCCGTGCTATGGACACCCGCTGCTGTTCACCACCGGACAACTGGGCCGGAAAATTCTTCATTCGGTCCCCCAG
>CATZYB010000001.1 GCA_958426095.1 uncultured Lachnospiraceae bacterium | reverse complement strand
TAGCGTCTTTCATCATTCCAAGAGCCACAGCCATGGACTCTTCGAGTGTTTCTTCGTTAATTTTAACACCAGCAGCTTTCTTTGGAGGTTCTGCATTTGCAACAACCGTAACAGCAGGTGCAACAACGTCGCCAATTTCCAATTCACCAATCGGAATCTTTCTGGCAGCCATTTTGCTCTTAATGGTAGGATATCTTGGTTCGTATTCTGGTTTTGTTACGGTTACTACACAAGGCATAGCAACTTCAACAACATTATATCCTTCTTCTGTTTCCTGTTTTGCACTGATACCTGCATCAATCTTTTCGATATCAACCAGGTTTGTAACTACAGGAACGTCTAAATCTTCTGCTAACATTGTACCAACCTGTCCGGATGCACAGTCAGTAGATTCTTTACCACAGAAAATAATGTCAAATTTAACGCCTTCAGCCTCTTCAATCTTAGCAACAGCTTTAGCAAGAGCATCTGCTGTGCTGATTGTGTCTGTTGCGTCAGCTTTAACAATATAACCTTTGCTTGCGCCAACAGCAAGACAAGTTTTGATTGCATCTTTAGCTTTATCCGGGCCAACAGAAACAACTGTAATTGTGCTGTCGCCAACAGCTTCTTTAAAACGTGTAGCCATTTCGAGAGCATATGTATCAAATGCGTTTACGATAGGCGTAGCAATGTCAAGATCAGGTGCGTTAGTTGCAGGATTCATTTTGATATTCACAGAATCATCTGGCACCTGTTTAATACAAACTAATATTTCCATTTTGTTGTACGCTCCTTCTTTTCCTAATAACACAACTGGTGTGTAGATTTTCTGCACACCAGTCGTATGTAAACTTTAATTATTCCGCAGCGAATTCATATCACAGGGAAATCCGGGATTTATTTAAGCTATGCTTATTTATTTCCCATCCATCCGGAGATTACCATACGCTGAACTTCACTTGTTCCTTCGTAGATTTCTGTAATCTTAGCATCACGCATATGACGTTCGAACGGATAATCACGAGAATATCCATATCCACCAGCAAGCTGTACGCAACGACGTGTTACATCAGATGCTGTTTCTGCACAGAACAGTTTAGCCATAGCTGCTAAATGGCTGTATGGTTCGCCATCCTGTTTAGCCTGAGCTGCACGGTAGAGAAGCAGACGAGCTGCATCAACTTTAGCCTGCATATCAGCCAACTGGAACTGTGTATTCTGGAATTTCCAGATTGGTTTTCCAAACTGTACACGTTCTTTAACATATGCCAATGCATCGTTGATAGCGCCCTGAGCGATACCTACAGCCTGAGCTGCAACACCAACACGGCCGCCGTCAAGTGTTGTCATAGCGATCTTGAAGCCTTTTCCAAGTTCACCTAACAGGTTTTCCTTTGGAATCTTGCAGTCGTTGAAGATCAATTCACTTGTGGAAGAACCACGGATACCCATTTTCTTTTCATGTCCGCTAACTTCAAATCCAGGTGTTCCTTTTTCAACGATGAAAGCGGAAATACCTTTTGTTCCTTTTTCTTTGTCTGTCATAGCGAAGAAAACAAAGATATCTGCATACTGTGCGTTTGTAATGAAGATCTTGGAACCGTTAATTAACCAGTGGTCGCCTTTGTCAGCAGCTACAGTTTTCTGCATAGCAGCATCTGTTCCTGCACTTGGCTCTGTAAGAGCGAAAGCACCTAATTTTTCACCGGAGCAAAGTGGTGCAAGGAATTTCTGTTTCTGTTCTTCTGTACCATACTGGAAAATTGGCCATGCACAGAGAGATTCAGAAGCCATCATCATAATAGATGTTGTTGCACAGTACTCAGCTAATTTTTCAGCTACACCGATGTATGTAAGGTAGCTCATACCAGCACCGCCGTACTCTTCTGGGAAATAAACACCCATCATACCCATTTCAGCCAATCCTTCACGAGCTTCTACTGGGAATCTTTCTTCTTCGTCGATTTCCTGTGCTCTAGGACCAACTTCTTTAATCGCATAATCCTCTACCATTGAGATGATTTCCTGTTCTTCTTCACTGAAATGAAATTTCATTTCTTAAGCCCTCCTTAATTAAAATATAAATAAAAAGTAATGTTAAATGATTTATAAATATTATTTTATAAATTACAGTTTGTAGCAAACTTTACCTGGGTTAAGAATCATCTTAGGGTCGAATACTTTCTTAATTCCAAGCATAAGTTCCATATTTCTTTCGCCTTCAGCTTCTGCAAGATATTTCAGCTTACCGGAACCGATAGCATGTTCACCGGATACAAGGCCGCCAACACGTGTAGCTTCCGGATAAATATCATCAAAGAAAGCGTCAGCTTTCGCTTTGAAGTCTTCAACGCTGATCTGGTCATCACCGATAACGTAGATATGAAGGTTACCGTCACCGGCATGTCCGAAGCTTTCTACCTGCAGACCCATCTTCTCGCCAACAGCGTATACATATTCAACATATGGTGCGATCTGGTCAAGCGGAACAACAACGTCACATTCATCGAGAAGCTCAAGTCCGTCTTTCCAGTTCGTTTCAGCTTTGATAGCTTCCAGGAAGGAGCTTCTTGCTGCCCAAACATCTTTATATTTCGGCGGAGTATCAGCAACGATAACATCGATAGCACCGTTTTCAAGAGCGATCTCTGCAGCCTGTTCCATGATCTCTTCCAATTCTTCCATTGTACGTCCATCGAAGGTTACAAGCAGATAAGCTCCAATCTCAACGCCGTCAATGTTCTTTGGATATACAGCTTTGCCGACATATTTTTCAGATTTTTCAACGATTGCTCTCTCCATGAATTCCAGAGCCTGCGGATCAAGATTGTTTTTCTTGAACAGCGGAACTGTAGAAATACAGGAAGCCAAATCCTCGAAAGGCATTACCAAACTGATAACTTCCTTTGGATTCGGGATAACTTTTAATGTCAGTTCTGTGATGATACCAAGAGTACCTTCGGAACCGATCATCAGGTTTACAAGAGAGTAACCGGAAGATGTTTTAGAAACTGTGCTTCCGAAATGAGCGATATCACCATTGGAAAGTACAACCGTCATAGCGCGTACATAATCTCTTGTAGCGCCATATTTACATGCTCTCATACCACCTGCATTTGTAGCAACATTACCACCAACAGCGGCAAATTTTTCACCTGGATCTGGTGGGTACATAAGTCCACGGCTTACACAGTCTTCTGCAAGATCGTTTAACAGAACACCTGGCTGAATTTTAACAACGAAGTTGTTTAAATCATATTCAAGGATCTTATTCATCTTTGTTGTACCGATCACAACACCACCGGCGATCGGAACAGATGCTCCAACAAGACCTGTACCAGCACCTCTGGCTGTTACCGGAATAGTATTTTCATAACAGATCTTAACAACCGCTGCAACTTCTTCTGTTGTCATAGCGTCAACAACAGCTTCCGGCATAGCCTTACCATAAATAGACATCTCGTCATGTGTGAAATCATCGTTGATTTCTTCTCCTACATAAACCCGTCCTGGTGCAATTTCTTTAAATTTCTCCACGATTTCTGGAGTTACTTTGCCATATGCACTCATTTCATCATGCCTCCTTAATCCTTTAATAGAACCCTTTGCTTTATATATTTTGTATTGCACACCATGTACACAATAACCATTAAAAATACACACAAAAGTACCATACTGGTCCTACCATTTATATGACCATCATAAAATAAGCCAGCGCATTTGTCAAGCATTTTTACCGTTTTCCTTTGTATTTCCCGTGTATTTTTTATAAGCATTGCACAGTTCTAATTTTGTTATCTTTAAATTTTGTAGTTCTTTCGCACAAACTGTTTGTCTTTTTTTTGTCAATATTTGCTTAACTATCCAGATAATTATAAATATACACAAAATGCCGGTTCAGCGCTTCCTGACCAAACTGAACATTCTTCTCTTTTACAGCTTTAATCAGGTCTCTGTGGGTCTGCATCAAACCTTCCCGGTTTTTTTCATCGCTCAGAATCCGCACTCGCATGTCTTTGACATATTTGTCCAGGACCTGCGTTAATGCTAAAAAATTAACAATAAGATAGTTGTTATGTGAAGCTTCCACCAGCAAATAATGAATTCGTTTGTCATGTTTTGAACGGACATTTTCTTCCTGGGCCGTCTCCAACATGCTCATGTGATATTCCATTTCATCCATCTGATCTTCCGTCACATGATGCACCGCCAGGGACAGGGCCTGATATTCCAGTGCGAAACGGAATTCACTGATCTCACGATAGGGCGTCCCCTCCACGGCAAACATCAGTGTCATCACACGGATCAATGTATTCTCAAAGTCACCCGTTATGTAATTTCCTGAACCCTGCTGACAGGATAAAGCTCCCATCTGTTCTAATATACGGATACCCTCTCGGACAGAAGTTCTGCTCACATTCAGCTGCTGAGCCAGCTCCCTCTCGGACGGCAGTTTATCTCCCGTACTATAGACTCCGTCCAGGATCTGATCCTGAACGAAGTCCACTACCTTTTCATAGGATTTTTCCAAACAAATCATCCTGTTCTTTAATATGCTTTTCCCCAATATACCATTGCTTTTGCAGGCTTTCCGCAGCAGATACATGTATCCGCCAAATGTTCCTGTGCAAACGGCATGCAGCGGGATGTTGCTCCGGTCACTTCTTTAATCATATTTTCACATTCTTCGTCTCCGCACCACATAGCTTTGACAAAGCCTGGTTTATTCTCGATCGTATCCTTGAAGGTTTCAAAATCGGTCACTTCATAGGTGTGTGCATCTCTGTGCGCTCTGGCTCTCTCCAGCATATCTTGCTGCATTTTGTCCAGAGTTTCTGCCACCTTTTCTGCCAGTTCGGCCATAGAAACGACCTGTTTCTCGCGGTTATCACGGCGTACAATAACCGCCTGTCCTGATTCGATATCCTTCGGTCCGATTTCGATACGCACCGGAATTCCCCTCATTTCTGCCTCAGAGAACTTCCATCCCGGACTCTTATCCGAATCGTCCACTTTTGTCCGGAAATCCTTCAGCATATCTTTTATCTCATAGGCTTTATCAAGAACGCCTGCCTTCTTCTGCTGGATCGGAATAACCATGACCTGGGTCGGTGCGATTTTTGGAGGAAGTACCAGACCGGAATCATCGCCATGAACCATGATAATAGCGCCGATCAGACGGGTCGTCATACCCCAGGATGTCTGATGTACATATTCCAGCTTATTATCTTTATTGGCGTATTGGATACCAAAAGCTTTTGCAAAGCCGTCGCCAAAGTTATGGCTTGTACCGGACTGAAGCGCTTTGCCGTCATGCATCAGCGCCTCGATCGTGTAAGTTGCCTCTGCACCTGCAAATTTTTCTTTATCGGTTTTACGCCCCCGGATAACCGGCATGGCCAGCACTTCTTCACAAAAATCTGCATAGAGGTTCAGCATCTGAATGGTTCTCTCTTCGGCCTCTTCGGCTGTTGCATGGGCCGTGTGACCTTCCTGCCATAAAAATTCTCTGGAGCGCAGGAAAGGGCGGGTTGTTTTTTCCCATCTTACAACGGAACACCACTGGTTATATAACTTCGGCAAGTCTCTGTGAGACTGGATATCTCTGGCATAAAAATCACAGAACAGTGTCTCGGATGTCGGACGGACACATAACCGTTCCTGAAGCGGTTCCAGGCCCCCGTGGGTTACCCATGCTACTTCCGGTGCAAATCCCTCGACATGGTCTTTCTCTTTTTCCAACAGGCTTTCCGGGATAAACAGAGGCATATATACATTTTCCACACCGGTCGCTTTGAAGCGGGCATCCAGTTCTTTCTGGATATTCTCCCAGATTGCATACCCGGCCGGTTTGATCACCATGCAGCCTTTGACGCTGGCATAATCTACCAGCTCAGCTTTTTTCACTACGTCTGTATACCATTGTGCAAAATCTTCTTCCATCGAAGTAATTGCCTCAACTAATTTCTTTTCCTTCGCCATCATTAAATCTCCTTTTATTTTCTTTATTTATAGTAAGATAAACTCGGCCATTCGTCAATAGTCATCATCTTCTGTTCCGGAAGAACTTTGAAACACATTCTTTGACGACTGACCGGATGGTTAAAGGTCAACCGACAGGAAAAAAGACATAATTCCGGATTTCCGGACCCTATGCCTTCCTTTTCATTCCAGTTTTTTGTACATTCTGAATTATATTTCATATCTCCATAAATTCCGGCTCCGGCATGGGCTGTCTGGACCCGTATCTGATGATGACGGCCTGTCTGAAGCTTAATTTCAACCAGAGAAAGTCCCCGCTTTTCTTCCAGTTCCCGATAGGTAAGACTTGCTTCTTTCCCGCCTTTTTCCACCACCGAAGAGGTATTTGTCCTTCCGTCCTTCTGCAAAAGGTCTGTTAGTGTTCCAGACCTTTCCGGAAGTCTTCCCGTCAACAAAGCCAGATAATTTTTCTCTGTCCGTCGGCCGGAAAACTGACGGCTCAGTTCGCCGGCCGCTTTCGGATTTTTTGCATAGACCATCACGCCGCCTACCGGCCGGTCCAGGCGATGGACAACGCCAATGTAAGGTACGCCGTTTGATCTCTCCGCTGCCAGATGATTTTTCAGCCAGCTCGCCAGGTCCATCGATGATGAACGCTCCGGCTGGGACGCCATTCCCGTCGGCTTCACGCAAACAATGATCTCTTCATCTTCATATAAAATCTTTACATCTATCATACTTTAAACCGATATCCCACACCCCAAATGGTTTCAATATACTGAGGTTTGGATGTATTAAATTCAATTTTTTCCCGGATTTTTTTAATATGTACGGTTACTGTGGCAATATCCCCCAGAGATTCCATATCCCAAATCTTATTGAACAATTCTTCTTTCTTAAACACATGATTTGGATTTTCCGCAAGAAATGTGAGCAGATCGAACTCTTTTGTCGTAAACGCTTTTTCTTCACCATTCACATAAACCCGACGGGCTGTCTTGTCAATTTTCAAGCCCCGGATCTCGATGACTTCGTTGGATTTTACCGCGCTGCCGATCAGCCGCTCGTATCTGGCCAGATGAGCTTTTACACGGGCTACCAGCTCGCTCGGACTGAAAGGTTTTGTGATATAATCATCCGCACCCATTCCAAGTCCCCGGATTTTATCAATATCTTCTTTTTTGGCCGAAACCATCAGCACCGGAATATTTTTCTGTTCCCGGATCCTCCGGCAGATTTCAAAGCCATCGATCCCCGGCAGCATCAAATCCAGGATGATCAGGTCAAAATCATTTTTCAGGGCCTTATCCAGTCCCGTATCTCCGCTGTGTTCCATATCTACTTCGAAGCCGCTCAGTTCAAGGTAATCTTTTTCCAGTTCGGCAATGCTCACTTCGTCCTCAATAATCAGTATTTTACTCATAGGTTACACTCTCCTTGTACTTTCTCAAAACGAAGCTCATCGTTGTCCCTTCATCTTCCACACTGTTCGCCCAGATTTTTCCGCCATGCTCTTCAATGATTTTCTTTGCGATAGATAAGCCAAGGCCGCTGCCTCCTTTTGAAGAGTTTCTGGAGGCGTCCGTCCGGTAGCACCGTTCAAAAATATGAGGCAATTCTTTTTTCGCAATTCCTTTGCCATTATCCTGAATCTCTATCTGGACAAATTCCGGTTCGTCCTTTATGAAAATGCCGATATGTCCCGGCCGGTCTGCAGCCATATATTTGACTGAATTTCCGACAATATTATTAATAACCCTTTTCAGTTGTTCCGGGTCTGCAATAATGATCGTATCTTCCGGCACATGATTATAATAGGCCAACGTAATTCCCCGGGATTCTAAATCCAGAGAAATTTCATCCACGCAGTCTTCAAAGTAATCTTTTAAATTCAATTTTGCAAAGGAATAATTCAATGAATTACTGTCCAGTTTGGAAAAAAGGAAAAGTTCGTCGATCAATTTATCCATGTCTGTGGCTTTATTATAAATCGTCCGGATGTATTTGTCCATTTTTTCCGGTGTATCGGCCACACCATCCCGAATGCCTTCGACATAACCTTTAATGGCCGTAATCGGTGTTTTCAGGTCATGGGAAATATTACTGATCAATTCTTTATTATCCTTTTCATACTGCATACTCAGCTCAATCTGATCTTTCAGCTTGATACGCATCTCCTCAAAGGCCGTACACACTTCTCCGATTTCATCCTCCGTATCTGTAATGACGTTGAAATCCAGATTGCCTTCCTTAATGTTCACCGCCGCCCGTTTCAGCTTTTCCAGAGGCTGAACAATACTCTGATACAGCCACAAAAACGCCAGGGCGCCGACAAGCAAAAGAATCACTACAGCACAAATACAATTTTTCAGGATGGTTTTCTCCACCTGTTTCACAACGGAGAGTACCGATGTGAAAATCTGAATCGTCCCTTTGCTTCCATCGTTAAAATAAAAAGTAAACTGCTTTAAATAGTAAGGGTTTTCTCCCACAATATAGCCGCCGTCAGCCTCCTGGATTCCCATATTCTCTACAATATTTGTCACTTCTTCATCCTGTCCGGAATAATAAGTCATACCATCCCTCTGCATCACTAAAAAAGAAGCATGTTCGGCAAGCCGTTCATCCATCCTGTCCAGATATGCCATATCGTAGAGCTGTTCCGGATTCTGTTCTGCAGCCGTCTGAAGTTCCTCCACAACGCTGGAGGACATATTGCCAAGGACTTCAAAAGGATCGACAAGGACTTCCATACCGACATCTTCCATGTCGTACTTTTGTCTCAATGCCCGCAGTTCCACCTTTCCCATCCCCCAAAAGGCAATTACCATCAATATTATTGGAATAATAAAAACCAGGCCATATGTAATTTTCATTCGAGTGGCTAACCGCATAGAAAACCCCCTTTTTATCTGTTTTTAATTATAAATATTTTTTCAGAATATCTACTTTATCTGTTTTTTCCCACGGCAGGTCCAGATCATTCCGTCCGAAATGTCCATAAGCCGCTGTCTGCTTATAAATCGGACGACGCAGATCAAGCATTTTAATAATACCGGCTGGGCGCAGGTCAAAATTCTCACGGATAACATCCACGAGCTTTGTCTCAGAGAGCTTACCCGTTCCGTAGGTATCCACCATAATGGATGTCGGCTGGGCTACGCCGATGGCATAGGAAAGCTGGATTTCGCATTTTTCTGCCAGTCCGGCCGCCACAATATTTTTTGCCACATAACGGGCTGCATAAGCCGCAGAACGGTCTACTTTCGTACAGTCTTTACCGGAGAATGCGCCGCCGCCGTGACGTGCATAACCGCCATAGGTATCTACAATGATCTTACGTCCTGTCAGTCCGCTGTCGCCGTGAGGTCCGCCGATAACAAAACGTCCTGTCGGATTAATGAAAAACCGTGTATTTTCATCCACCATATCTGAAGGAAGCACCGCATCGAATACATATTTACGGATATCTTCATGGATCTGTTCCTGAGTCACATCCGGGTCATGCTGAGTTGAAAGCACGATGGTATCCAGACGGGACGGTTTCCCATTTTCATCATATTCTACAGTCACCTGAGTTTTTCCATCCGGACGCAGATAAGGCAGTGTTCCGTCTTTCCGCACCTCTGTCAGCCGTCTGGCCAGTTTGTGAGCCAATGCGATTGGATATGGCATGAACTCTTCGGTCTCATTGGTTGCATAACCAAACATCATACCCTGGTCTCCGGCGCCAATCGCTTCGATCTCATCATCAGACATGGCATTTTCTCTGGCTTCAAGGGCCTTATCCACACCCATGGCGATATCCGGAGACTGTTTATCCAATGTTACCATGACTGCACAGGTTTCTGCATCAAAACCATATTTGCCCCGGTTATAACCAATTTCGTTGACTGTATCACGTACGACCTGAGCAATATCCACATTGGCCTTGGAAGTGATTTCTCCCATGACCATGACCAGACCTGTCGTTGCACATGTCTCACAGGCCACACGGCTCATCGGGTCCTGAGCGATCATCGCGTCTAAAATAGCGTCGGAAACGGCGTCACAGATTTTATCCGGATGCCCTTCGGTAACAGATTCTGAAGTAAATAAAAGTTTTTCCATGTTTTTATACCCCTTTCTTTAAATCAAAAATAATAATATATCAAAAAGAAAAGTCCGCAAAAAGCGGACTTGATTCTTTATATCAAATCCTCTTATTGTTCGAGTTTACTCGCTCCGGCAGGCACCTTCCGTTCATCGGGGTTGCCACAATATCATCGCTCCTTAGGCTCCATTGTTCTGAATAAGAGAGATTATTCCATGTTTAGTTGTATCCTTTCCGGAATTCACGGCATATCAGCCGACTTTTAATTTAAATTTCTGAAGATCTTTTTCATTATCAACCTTCTCAATGCAAGCGCCAAGACTGCGAAGTTTCCCTTCAAAGTCTTCGTATCCACGCTGAATATATCCGATGGAATCCACTGTCGAGATGCCGTCTGCCGCCAGCGCTGCCAGCACTAAGGCTGCTCCGGCCCGTAAATCCGGCGCGCTCATATGGGCGCCTTTATAACTCGGAACCCCAATAATGATCGCCGCATTTCCTTCGACTTTAATACGCGCTCCCATCCGTGCCAGCTCATCCACATAGCGGAAACGATTTTCAAAAATGCTCTCGGTAATGACACTTGTACCATCGGCCAGAGCCAGAGCGATCGCTGCCTGAGGCTGCATATCCGTAGGGAATCCCGGGTACGGTAAGGTTTTTATATTGGTTGGCTGAAGACGTTTTGAGGCAACAACCCTCACCGCATCATCCAATTCCTCAATCTCAGCTCCCATTTCAAGCAATTTGGCCGATATGGACTCCAGATGTTTCGGAATCACATGTTTTACAGTCACATCACCCTGCGTAGCCACTGCGGCACACATAAAGGTTCCTGCTTCAATCTGATCCGGAATAATGGTATATTCCGTTCCATGAAGCCTGTGAACGCCCTGTATACGGATAACGTCAGTTCCTGCGCCTTTAATATCCGCACCCATGGAGTTCAGGAAGTTTGCCACATCAACAATATGTGGTTCCTTTGCCGCATTCTCAAGGATCGTACGTCCTTCAGCCATAGCGGCCGCCATCATAATATTGATCGTTGCACCGACACTGACCACATCCAGATAGATATGCCGCGCCTTCAAATGCTCTGCCTTTGCGACGATCATACTGTTATTAATCTCCACTTTGGCACCAAGTGCCCGAAATCCTTTGATATGCTGGTCGATCGGACGGCTTCCGATATTACATCCGCCCGGCAGTGCGACTTCCGCCTCTTTATATTTTCCGAGAAGGGCTCCCAGTAAATAGTAAGAAGCTCTGATCTTACGTATAAATCCGTCATCGATACAATAACTGTGAATATTTTTACCGTTTATTTTTACAGCGTTTCTATTAATCCTGACCACATCTGCGCCAATGGATGCGATTGCCTGCAATAATACATTAATATCGCTCACATCCGGCAAATTATCAATAAGCACATCTTCGTCACTCATGATGGCCGCCGCAAGAATCCCCAGAGCGGCATTCTTCGCTCCGCCAATTGTAACTTCACCGACCAATGGATTTCCGCCTTTTATAACATATTGTTCCATGGTACACCTCAACAAACTTTCTGCTATAGTCCTAATCATTATAGCATACTCCACGAATTTGTAAATTGAATTTTATAATTTCGTAAAAATTCCATCCATTTTTTACAAGAAAATTAATGTTTTTTGAGCTTTTTTTCCAAGAGATACATTCCGATAAACAGGATGCCTGAAATACATGTCAGCGTCAATCCGATGCGAAATCCCTTAGGACAATAGCTCATCTCTATCTTATGTTCCCCTTTTGACAACGAAATACCAATAAATGCGTCGGCAATTTTTTCCAGCTCGGTATCTTCACCGTCCACTTTGACGGACCATCCCTCATCATATGGAATGGAAGTGAACATGACCCCATCATTCTCTGCAGTGATCGTTCCCGACAACCTGGTGGACGAAACTTCATCCACCATCCACCGCTGCCGTTTCAGCAGATCAAACACCTGGTAAAAAGCATCCATGGAATGCTCGGCGGCAATGAGCTTAATATTTCCGTCATCATAGGCATCATCCAAATGGAAGATCAAAGTCACTGTCTCTCCGGCCGCCACCGTTCCTACCTGGAAAATGTGACCGTCTTCATCCGAATAGCTCTTCGTTTCCCCATTATGAATAACTTCTACCTTTGTACAATGGGCCGCTTTAAAATAGATATAGAGATCCTGATTTTTTTCCGGCGTGTAGGTATAAGTTACCTTTCCCTCCTCACCGGATGTTGCTGTATAAGACCAGTCGGCCCAACTGTCCGTCGTCAGCTCACAGCCCTCAGCCGTTGGTTCAGGAATTCCAAAATAATTGTAGGGCCGTATCTCCATATCCGTCGCAGACAGTATGAGTTGATCGATCACCTCAAACGGATTCGTCTTTTCATAATCCCATTGGTAAATATTTCCGGACACCATAAACCCAAGTCCCAGAGCGTAATGGTTCTGGTAAAGATTTCTCTCTTCCGTCTCCTCCATCCACTCAAAAGTCCGGATATGGTCCTTTTTATATTTACTGATCAAATATTTTATATTAAGAAAAGCATCCGTTTCCGGCGTTGCCCCCTGATAACTGTACTTATTTGTCACCGCATAAAATCCCAGACGTTTTGCCAAATGGTCTACCCCTGCATTCGCTGTCGAAGAGAAAAGGGACATCCCCGGCAGATGATGCCATGTCACATCGTCCCGGCCCCGGCGTTCTTCCAGTTCCATCCGGTAAAAATCGTCGTCTGCTCTTTCATCCACTTCTTTTTTCAGTGCGCTGACCGCATTCTGATCACTGTAATAATCTTTTCGATTGACTGTTCCATTCATGCAGAGACCGAAAGCGCCATAACCGCAGGCCTCGATCAACATTACGGCCAGCAATCCGATCTCCAGTATCTTTCTTTTTTTTGCAGGACCGCACAGGTACGCAAGCCATACGCCATATGCCAGGAGCAAACCGATATTTATCGCCCATGTATATGTCTCCAGCTCTGCCTTGCCGCTCCGCCAGCTATAGCCGAGAAATATCAGCCAGCCAAATGCGGCGACGGCTGCCGCCCATTTTGGACAGTCTTTCCGATGTCTGTAGCCTTCATAGCCCATGACTAAAAGCACGAAAATATAAATAAACGAAAACCTTCCCGGGAGTCCATTCGGGAAATGGAACCCATGCCAAACATAGGCCAGATAATTTGTATTCAGACTGACCAGCAAAAAAGCGGCGAGAACCAGGTTCACGACCTTTTCCCTCAGATTGATTTTTCGATTAAAAAGATACAACGGAACAAGCAGCATCATTGCCGCCCCGCAGTAAAGGTTAAAATTCCCGTCCAGACAAGTAGGCTCTATAAATGCAAACTGCTGACATAACAGTTCAAATACATTATGATAGAATTTCACCTTCGTCGGAAAACTGCTTGATGCGGACTGGCTGGACATCAGCGCATAGACCGTCGGTATGAGCATAACAGCGCCAAAGGCTCCGGCCATCAGCGAATATCCTGCAAATCCAGCAATTCTCCGGATTTTTGTCATCACTCCCGCACTCCGCTCACAAATGACTTCCGCAAGAAGATACATGCAGGAAAAAATACAAATCATAATAGCTATATAATAATTAGTAAAAATGCACAGCGCCAGAGAAGCTCCATAAAGCCATCCCCGTCCTTCCTGTATCAGACGATGGATACCAAGCATGACCATCGGAAACCATACGATACAGTCCAGCCACATAATATTCCAGGCATAACCGATCACAAAACTGCTGAGCGCATAGCAGCACCCAAACACGGTGATCGCAAAACCATAATGATCAAACCGCTTCCGTATAAAATAAGCAAAACTCAAACCGGTTAAACCGATCTTAATAAAATAAATCAGCGAAAAACATTCCATGACCATGCTTTTCGGGAATACCAGCAGTAAAAGATTTAACGGACTCGCCAGATAATAAGCAATCACGGCCCAGAAATTCATCCCCAGGCCACCGTTCCAACTATAAAATAAACTGTCAAAATGCCGCCATTTATATTGAAGCTCTGAAAAAAAAGGTACATATTGATGATAAGAATCAATGATTGAAATGCCCCTGTCGCCAAAAGGCCACATTCCCTGACAGATAAAAGCCACCGCAGCGACTACAAAGGGCAGGACAAATGCTAAAATGTACCAGATATTTTCAGATATCCAGTGTTTTATTCTCACTCTCATTCTTCTTTACCACTCTGCGTTTCAAGCATATATTCTATCAATTCAACAACTTCCCGAATCCCCTTATCACACTCATCCACCGTAATATCTGCATATTTCTCATATAACGGCACTCGTTCATTATAGAGGTCGCGCAGTGAATTGCCTTTACGTATGGCAACGCCCCGTTTTAACAGGTTCCCAAGACGTTTTTCAAGGGATTCATAATCCACCTGAATATAGACGACCGTTCCGATGGATTTTAAATGGGACA
The DNA here is from genome assembly GCA_958426095.1 of uncultured Lachnospiraceae bacterium. Taxonomy (GTDB): domain Bacteria; phylum Bacillota; class Clostridia; order Lachnospirales; family Lachnospiraceae; genus Frisingicoccus. The sequence continues at coordinate 31,132 of CATZYB010000001.1, read as the reverse complement.
TCGCAGCCTCGCCATAAATAACGCTGCCGCCCGTGGCGATCACCGTCTGGCTGGCCCGGATTCCGGCATTGACCTGATCTTCAACTTTCAGAAATCCATCGATGCCCACTTCGTTAATAATCTCAAACAACCGTTTCCCGGTCTCTGCCTGAATCAATAAATCCGAATCTATGAAATCATACCCCAGGGCCTTTGCCAGTACAACGCCTACCGTGCTTTTCCCGGCTCCCGGCATTCCGATTAAAATAATGTTGTCTTTCATTCCAGGTCCTCCTTTTTCGTATTGTTTATTGTATCACTATCACCGAAGATTCTCAACCATTTTACACACATCCGCTTTCTGACAATGTTTTACCCGCATTGACCCGCTCAAGCCCTTCGGCTATAATAGATTTATTAATCAGACAAGGGTGATTTTCCATGGAAAAGGTATTTTTTCATATTGATGTCAATTCAGCTTTTTTAAGTTGGACGGCCATTCGCCTGTTGGCCGAAGGCGAATCGGTGGATATCCGGACGATTCCCTCAGCCATCGGAGGCGATATGTCCAAACGCCGGGGCGTCATTCTGGCAAAATCTATCCCGGCAAAGGCCTTTGGCGTTACTACCGGAGAGCCCATTACCGACGCCCTGAAGAAATGTCCGACGCTTCGCACTTTTCAGCCGGACCATAAATATTATCATGAATGCAGCCGCCAAATGCTGGCTCTTCTGGAAAACTATTCACCGGATATCCGGCCCTACAGCATCGATGAATGTTTTATGACCTATGTGCCTTTTAAAAACGGCGGAGAGACTCCGGAATCCGCCGCCAACCATATCCGCAAACACATACGAAATGAGCTTGGCTTTACCGTCAATATCGGCATATCCACCAACAAACTGCTGGCAAAAATGGCTTCTGACTTTAAAAAACCGGATCTGGTACACACCTTATTTCCGGAAGAAATTCCACAGAAAATGTGGCCGCTCCCGGTTCGGGACCTTTTTATGGTCGGACGATCTTCCGCCCGTACATTAGAACTCCTTGGCATCCGTACCATCGGAGATCTGGCCCACACAGATCCGGCCATTCTGACTTCCCATTTGAAGACTCATGGTCAGACCATCTGGGAATATGCCAACGGTCTGGAATATACGCCGATTGACACCCGCCGTCACATCGCCAAAGGTATCGGTAATTCTACTACCCTGTCTTCGGATGTTACTGAGACATCTGCCGCCAGAAAGGTTCTTCTGACTCTGGCCGAATCCGTCTCCGGTCGTCTTCGGGACGCAGGACAGTGTGCCGGCATGGTCAATGTAGAAATCAAATACAGTGATTTTTCCACCATTTCCCATCAAATGCAGCTTCTGACGCCAAGCCAGAATGCAAACACCCTTTACAAGTATGCCTGCCGGTTATTTGATGAGGCCTGGAACGGCCAGCCGATCCGTCTGCTGGGCATTCGCACTTCCAAACTTTCGGATGCCGACACTTTGCAGCTCAATCTTTTTGATACAGCAGAAAATAAAAAACTCCAGAAGCTTGACAAAGCTCTGGATAATATACGAAAAAAATATGGCAAAGACGCCGTTGTCCGCGGCAGCTTTCTGAAAAAATAAGCATCGGCGCGGCAATCATACAAAAAAGGAGATGCCGCCTGGCAAATATGCCATTTATCCTCAGCATCTCCTTTAATATCGCCTTCGATGACTATCTCGGCCACTGGATCATCATGGTACATGTTCCCGCATTTCCGACAATCACCCGAATGCCATCGCCCACATCAAGACCACCGCCATAGCCAAATCCACAGTCGCCATTTTCATCTTATTTTTTCCTCTTTTTCACAGTCTTTTTGCGGACCGCAAAACCAAAACTGCCGAGATGTTTTCCCATCCCGTAATACTGTCCATGGGAATAGACCAGGGGATTCGCTTTTTCCAGATGAAAGGTTCCCTTTGCATCCATATATTGCTCATCCACATAAACGGCCGTCACCTCAGCCATAAACATATCGTGACTGCCGAGTTCCATCACATTAATGACCCGGCACTCGATGGACACGGGACTTTCCGCGATCATCGGCGCAAATTCAAGCTCACCCTTCACCGGCGTCAATTTCATCTCTTTGAATTTATCCATATCTTTTCCGGAACGGACGCCGCAGAAATCCGTAGCCCACGCCAGTTTTTCTGTTGTCAGATTAATGACATATTCCCCGGTCTCCTGGATCATATGGTGGGAATGGCGTTCCTTTCGTATGGATACATAAACCATCGGCGGATCGGAACAGATCGTCCCGGTCCAGGCCGCTGTCATTAAATTAATATTTCCCTCTTTATCCCCGCAGCTTACAAGTACCGCCAGCAAAGGATAAACCATATTTCCCGGTCTCCACTTCTGTTTTGCCATAGATGACTCCTATTCTTGCAATGTTCCGACCATTTTCGGAATAAACTGTTTCTTTCTTGATACCATATTATCGACAAAAACACTGTCCCCGTCCTTTGTCACCGAAACTCCAAAACATCTTGAAGCCACAGAAAGGGCCTCTTCATCTGAACAGAGTACCAGCGTGGATTCGTCCAGAATATTGGTAAGCATAAAGAAGATCATATCCAGCCCATGTTCTGCTTTTGCTTTTGTAAGCATCGTAGACAGCCGGGCATGGATTTTCTTTAATTCCCGTGCATCGAGAGATGTAATCTGTCCCACGCCAAACTGAACTTCTCCGGCAGAAAACTTCTTGAAATCCTGATAGAAAATATCCGCATCGGATTTACTCTTCAGATCACTTCCAGCTTCAAACATCTCCATGCCATACGCTTCCACTTCAATGCCGGCGATTTTGGCCAGAGCTTCCGCCGCCATGCGATCCAGCGGTGTGCAGGTCGGTGAACGGTATAATAACGTATCCGAAATGATAGCCGAACACATCAGGCCCGCCATATCGGCCGGAATCTCCACCTTATTTTCCCGATACATCAGATAAATAATGGTAGACGTACAGCCCACCGGCTGACACCGGAAAAATACTGGTTTCATACTCTGAACATAGCCGAGCTTGTGGTGATCTACAATTTCCATGATCTCACAGTCAAATATGCCATCTACCGCCTGTCCTGCTTCATTATGATCCACCAACGCTACCTTCTTTTTATCCAGATCGATGAGATTATGACGGGTAAACATTCCGATAACCTTTCCCTGGTTTGTCACGATTGGAAAGGCACGATGACGGTTTTTCGCCATAACTTCTTTTACATCATCAATAAAATCGTCTTTTTTGAAGGTTTTCATATCCTTGACCATAAAATGTCCCACGGCCATACTCTGATTGATAAGACGCGCTGCAATAAAGGTATCATATGGCGTCCGGATAATGGTACAATGATGTTCCTCTGCCAGTTTTAAAATACTGTCGTTCGGCTGAGTATTCATACTGATGATAAGGCAGCCGGCATTCATCTCAATGGCGCAGAGCTGGGATTCGTACCTGTCTCCCAACATGACCATATCGCCGTCCTCGATATATTCTTCCATCAGATCCGGATTGGCCGCCGCAATTAAAATCTTACCGCTTTCTACCACGCCCTCCGGGTCTCCGACGAGCATTTCTCCATCCAGAGTCTCCAAAATATTTTTGTACGGCGTCCGGTTTTCCGACAGCACCCGGCTGTCATAAACACCCATATAAGTTTTTGCAATATCGCCCTTGGTGATCAGGCCAAGAAGTTTTTTATCTTCATCTACGATGGTCAGTGTAGATACTTTTTCTTCCTGAAGCCGCTGCCAGGCCTCCCGGATCGACATATCCGGCCGACCGCTGTGGGCCGGTGAAATCTGCACATCTTTCACCTGGGTACGCACATCCTGCATATAGATCGGAACCTCCGCCTGAAACCGATTCAAAACAAAGGCTGTCTCCGAATTAATCTCTCCGGCCCGAGCCGGCACATAATTCATTCCGGTCACTTTTTTCCGCAAATAAGCATAGGCGATAGCGGAGCAAATGGAATCCGTGTCCGGATGTTTATGTCCAATGACGTAAATTTTTTCCTTTTTCATCTCTGCATCCTCCTGCTACTGCTGCAATATGGCGGTCAATTTTGGTATCAACTGTTTTTTACGCGATACCACGCCTTCTAAATCAATATAATGCGCTTCTGCCTCCTGATGGAAACTGTTCTCCACAAGCATTTTCGCATCATTTCCCACAAAAAGAAGTCTGGTAGACTCTTTCAGAATATCGGTCAGCATAAAGAAGATCATCGGAATCCCCGTCTCCTTCATCGCCGACTCCATATAGGCCAGCAGTCGGTCCTGAACGCTTAAAAGCTCTTCCCGATTCATGGATGTGATCTGTCCCACACCATAAGGAATATCGCTGGCAACAAATTTCTTGTAATCCTGATAGAAAATTTCCGAATCCGCTTTCTTTCTGAGCTGACTGCCCTCTTCAAACATTTTCATAGCGAATTTTTCAATATCGATTTCCGCGATCTCCGCCAAATGTTCCGCAACGATCTTATCCATTTCCGTGCAGGTCGGCGAACGGAACATCAATGTATCCGAAAGAATGGCAGCGCATAAAATCCCGGCAATTTCCTTTGTGACCGGAATCTGATTTTCCATATACATTTCGTAGACGATGGTCGCCGTACACCCCACCGGCTCATTACGCACTTTGACCGGACGGATCGTTTCCACCGTACCAAGTTTGTGATGATCGATGATCTCCATAACTTCTGCTTCATCCACGCCATCGGCCGCCTGATCCACTTCATTATGATCCACCAGGATCACTTTCTTTGTGTTCATATCAATCAAAGTACGCCGTGAGATCATTCCCGTATAACGTCCCTCATCATCCACAATGAGAAAATCCCGATGCCGTTTATTCAGCATGATCGGCTTAATATCCGCAACATAGTCGCTTTCACCAAAAGAAATAATGCCGTCTTTGATCATAAAATAACTGACAGGAATACTCTGATTGATCGAACGGGTTACCGTATAGGTATCTGCCGGCGTACAGATCACCGCACAGCCGTTTTCTTCCGCCAGTTTACAGATTGTCCGTGAAGCCTTTGCGCCATCACATATGATAATACAAGAGGCCCGGTTTTCAATGGCGCTCAACTGGGCTTCGTACCGGTTTCCGAGAATGACCAGATCGTCTTCTTTAATAAATTCATCGATCACGCTCAAGGTGGCCGTCGATACGACCAGTTTACCCTTCGTCAGACGTTTATCGGCATCGCCTACAACCAGCTCCCCTTTTAACGTTTCAAGAATATTGGCGATCGGTGTGCATGCCTCTGATAAAATCTGATTATCCAAAACAGACATATAAGCGCCTGCAATATCCGATATGGTGATCAGCCCCTGAAGCTTTCTGTCATCATCAACAACGGCCAGAGTAGATGTTTCAGACTGACGCATGATTTCCCAGGCTTTTTTCAGCGAGTAATCCGCCGATATTCCCTGAATCCGACGAATATTAATGTCCCCCACCTGCGTCCGGATCGCATTCATATATACCGGCACTTTCTGCTGAAATTTTCTAAGGACATAATTCGTTTCTGTATTGATCTGTCCTGCACGGGCCGGTACGTAAACTGCCTGCCCGCTTTCCTCACCTTCGATCAGGAAATCCTGATACTGCTCAACCGACTCTCCCCGATTCACTCTGGCAAGAATTTCATTTTTGAGCGAGGCATAGGCAATCGCCGAACACACCGAATCCGTATCCGGATTCTTATGTCCGATGACATAGACTTCCTTTTGTCTCTTTACTTCCATAATGTTTCTTCTCCTTTTAAACAACCTAAGCGTATTTTAGCATAGATACAATAAATCCATCGTATTTTTTTCAGAACATCTGTGTTACCTGCTCCTCAGTCGGGGACCGGGCTTCCTTAGAAAGAAAAAAGCTCTGTCCGGATTTCCGAACAGAGCTTGTCCATCATACTTACAGACGTTTCAACAACGCTTCCGTCAGATCTTCATATCCAGGTTTTCCGAGAAGCGCAAACATATTTTTCTTATAGCTTTCAACACCCGGCTGATTAAACGGATTTACGCCGAGAACATATCCACTGACGCCGCAAGCAAACTCATAGAAATAGAACAGTTCGCCGAGATAGAATTCATTCTGTTCAGGAATATGCACCATCAGGTTCGGAACACTTCCGTCCGTATGTGCAAGAACCGTACCGTTCATCGCACTCTTATTGATGAAATCCACATTCTTTCCGGCCAGATAGTTTAAGCCGTCCAGATCTACCGGTTCTTCTTCGATCAAAATTTCATGTTTCGGAGTTTCTACTTCCAAAACGGTTTCAAACATGATCCGGGCGCCGTCCTGAATGAACTGTCCCATAGAATGTAAATCTGCTGTCAGTGTAACAGATGCCGGGAAAATGCCTCTCTGATCTTTACCTTCGCTTTCTCCGTAAAGTTGTTTCCACCATTCGCCGATATATAAAAGTGATGGTTCATAACTGCAGGTGATCTCTATGGATTTACCTTTACGAAGCAGAATGTTGCGGATAGCCGCATACTGTAAAGAATCATTTTCTTCAAATTCATTTTCAAGACAGCGTTTTCTTGCGCTCGCCGCACCGGCCATCAGCTGATCAATATCCGCACCGCTGACCGCGATCGGCAGAAGTCCTACGGCTGTCAATACAGAAAACCGTCCGCCCACATCATCCGGAACAACAAAGGTCTCATAACCTTCTTCTGTTGCCAGATTCTTTAAAGCGCCCCTGGCTTTATCTGTCGTACAATAAATACGTTTAGCCGATTCTTCTTTTCCATATTTTGTTTCAATCAATTTCTTGAAAACACGGAATGCAACCGCCGGTTCTGTCGTTGTACCGGATTTTGAGATCATATTGATTGAAAAATCTCTGTCTCCAATGACGTCGATCAGATTACTGATATAAGAGCTGCTCAGATTGTTTCCGACAAAATAAATCTCCGGTGTCTTACGCTGTTCTTTTGGCAGTATATTATAAAAATTATGCTGTAAAAATTCAATCGCTGCTCTTGCTCCCAGATAGGAACCGCCGATACCGATAACGAGCAGCACATCCGAATCGCTCTGAATCTTGGCAGCCGCCTTTTTTATCCGAGCGAATTCTTCTTTGTCATAATCCACAGGGAGGTCGATCCAGCCCAGGAAATCATTTCCCGCACCGGTCTTGCTGACGAGAACTTCTTTGGCATCCCCAACCAGTTTTTTCATTAATTCCACTTCATCAGCACGAATAAACGGCGATGTTTTTGAATAATCAAACGTAACCCCTTTTGCCATGTTGTTTACCTCCAAAAGTATTTAAATATTCTTATCTATCATAATACCAAAACGACCGCATTTTATCAATGATTTAATGATTTTTCAACATAAAAATTCTTTCAGAACATCTTCCACGATCTTTGCATCTACCTCGTCATTTTTACGGTTTAAATCGCTGTCTTCATAGCCCTCATAATAGTACTGGCTGTTTCTTTCTCTGCGCCGTCCTGTCCCGGTCGCCGCGATCTCCTGAAGCGCCCGTTTGTACTGTTCCGGCGATACCTTTCCGGTCTGAGCCTTATAATCCTGGGCCAGCTTATTGCTGAGATAATTATCCACATAATCTGAAATACTGTGGACAAGCAGCGTCTCCCTGCCTTTAAAATCCATAAACATTAAAAGGCCGCCAAGAACAATGATTCCCAGAACCGACATTCCGAAGATGACAGACATCTGGTAAAGCTCTTCTCCACGTGTCCAGCGGTACATCAAATTTCCGCCGCCGACAGCCAGCATGGCCGTCATCAAAAGATAAGGCAGACGGTTCCAGCTCTGCAGTGAAAACGGCCCCACCCGGTATTTCTTTATGTAACGTCCGATCAAAGCCTGTGTATCTGTCGGGCGCATACCGATCTTATAGTAACTGGTCACTTTCAGTTTAATGTATTTGATCAGGCGCTGATTGGAAGTTCCCATTAAATCAGCTTCACGTATCAATCTTTTGTAAATTCTTCCCGTCATCCATAAGGTGAACAATCCGGCCACCAGCAATATGGTTTCCGCATACATTGGAATACCCTGTCCCAAAAACCAGTTTCTCATTTTTGTGAACTCCTTTCGTTGATAAGATAGCTCCATTATAATATCAACAAAAAGACAAAATCTATTCAAATCGGTCGGGCATATTTTACATATTTCTCAACATTCCCGTTACCAGACGCACGGTATGCTCGATCGCTTTCATTTCAAATTCACTGTAATCCATCTCCGCACTGCCGTCCGCTTTATCGGAAATAGCACGAATTACTACATAAGGTACATTATTTAGCCAGGCCGCCTGGGCAATCGACGCCCCTTCCATCTCGGTGCAGTATCCGTCAAACAGACGGATCAGCCGCTCTTTCACATCGTGGTCGGAAACAAATTGGTCGCCGCTCACAACCCGGCCCCGAAATACCTGGATATCCGGATTCACTTCCCGGCAAACTTTTTCTGCCAGTTCTACCAGCGCATCGTCTGCTTTAAATACAGAGGTTTCCATTCTCGGGATAATTCCCGGCTCATACCCAAAACCGGTGGCATCCATATCATGCTGCAAAGCATCCACCGAAAGTACGATATCACCGATATTAATAGCATTTTTCAGGCTTCCGGCCACTCCTGTATTGATAATCACTTCCACCTGAAAAATATCACAGAGAATCTGCGTACATATCGCTGCATTTACCTTTCCAATGCCGCTGCGTACGACAATGACCGACTGCTTTTCACAAATTCCCCTAAAAAATTCCATTCCCGCAATGGTCCGCACTTCCTGAATCTCCATCTGGCCTTTTAAAGAAGCCACTTCTTCTTCCATGGCTCCGATAATTCCAATTCTTCTCATATTCTTTCGTCTCCTGTTTTCTCTGATTTACCGCATATGTCAATACCTGCTTTTATTATGATACCACAAACCGTTTCTGATTCCCATGAGAAGTTCAAAATTTTACTGGCTTATACATGAGGCTTCTGCTATAATAGTGTGGAAATAATTTAAGAACAGGAGTGATTTACATGCGTCATATCAATCAACATACATGTTCCAGAGCCGTAGATTTTGAAGTGGAAAACGGCGTTGTTACCAGTTGCCAATTTATCGGAGGATGTGACGGAAACACCAAAGGTGTCGCTGCTCTCGTTGTCGGCCGCCCGGTAGATGATGTCATCCAGCTTCTTTCCGGCATTGATTGCGGCGGCCGCGGCACATCATGTCCGGATCAGCTTGCCAAAGCACTGAAAGAATATAAAGCATCCGGTTCCGCCCAGGAGGTCTGAAAAAATGAAAAAAATTGTCCTGACCGGCGGCGGTACAGCCGGACACGTCACACCGAACATCGCTCTGATGCCTGCTCTGAAAAAAGCCGGCTATCAGATTTCCTATATCGGTTCCTATGACGGTATTGAACGTCGGCTGATCGAAGAACTGAATATCCCATATTACGGAATTTCTTCAGGAAAACTCCGCCGATATTTTGATGTAAAGAATTTTACGGACCCGTTTCGGGTTGTTAAAGGATTTTTTGAAGCCAAAAAATTAATAAAGAAACTGAAACCGGACGTTGTCTTTTCCAAAGGCGGCTTCGTGTCCGTTCCCGTGGTTCTGGCCGCCAAACGCTGCAAAGTTCCGGCCATTATCCACGAATCAGATATGACTCCGGGATTGGCAAATAAGCTGGCTATTCCTTCAGCCTACAAAGTCTGTCATAATTTCCCGGAAACCGCCGATAATCTGCCGGAAGGCAAGGCCGTTCTCTCCGGTTCACCGATTCGCCAGGAACTTCTGAACGGAAACCGTTTGAAAGGACTCCAGCTCTGCGGATTTAACGACGAAAAGCCGATAATTCTCGTCATCGGCGGAAGCCTCGGCGCCGCTGCCATCAATGAAGCGGTCCGCAAGGCCCTCCCGGTCCTTTTACCGTCGTATCAGATCATTCATATATGCGGCAAAGGCAAGGTGGATACCTCGATCAAAAATCTGGCGGGATATATCCAGTTCGACTATGTTAAGCAGGAATTGAGCGACCTGTTAGCCGCTGCAGACCTGGTCATTTCCCGGGCCGGCTCCAATGCTATCTGCGAATTTCTTGCTTTGAATAAGCCAAACATCCTGATCCCGCTCCCGGCTTCGGCCAGCCGCGGCGATCAGATCCTCAATGCGGCTTCCTTTGAAAAACAGGGCTTCAGCTATCTTCTTCCGGAAGAAATGGTTACTGACGAATCCCTTGTCAAAGCAGTGAATGAAGTATACGAAAACCGTGAAAATTACATTCAGGCCATGAAAACAAATACTGCTTCCAACGCCATTGATATTATCGTAAATCTGTGCGACGAAGCCGTCATGAGCCGTAAAAAACGTAAAAAATAAAAATTTTAAAATAAGGCGTCCTTTTTCAATACATCCTTCGATGTAAGAAACCGGACGCCTGTAATTTTCATTTTGCCTTCGTCTTTTCCGGCGGTGTCATCGGAAAAATCAAAATAAATTTTGTCCCAATCCCCGGCTTTGAATACACCTGGACAGCGCCGCCGTGGGCGGTGACGATATTTTTCACAATGGTCAGTCCAAGGCCGGTGCCATCGGTTTTATAGGTGACGAAAGGCTCAAAGATCGTGGACAAACGGCAGGCATCCATACCGCTGCCCGAATCGCTGACAGTAATGATCCATCGATTCCACCGGGATTTTACATCAATAACAATCTGATCGCCGCTTCCTGTTGCCTCCAAAGCATTTTTTATTAAATTCACAAAGATCTCCCGGATTTTTAAAGCATCTCCTGAGAAAGTTTTCTCTTCTGTTTCAAAGTTCAAAGTCAGTTCTTTATTTTGGATTTGTGCGGAGGAAGAAAAGGAGGATACGATATTTGTCAAAAATTGTCGAATATTTATCTGGGAATAATTCAGAGTCTGACAGGAATTTAATGAAGACAACTCCGAAAGTAATTGAGACATGTAATTAATATCTAATAGAAGTTGGGGCCACAGCGGATCCTCGACCACCTCCGGATGATGACGTCCGATAAGCTGCAATGTACTGTGGATCAGCGTCAATGGATTTCTCAGTTCATGAGAAATCGTCGACAGGGAAAGCACCGGCTGTTCGTGCATAAAGGTCTTCCTTTCTAACTTTTTTTCCAATTTATCATAATTTATGCATCGAATCAAATATATTTGCTTGACATTTCCCGACAAAAAGCGGCAATGCTCTTTAAATTTATTTTGAATTCGGAATAGACATTTTGCGTAAGGTGAACTATTATTAAAGTATCCCGATATTTTATATCGTCAAGATTGGAGGATTTAAAACAATGGACAACGATTGTATTTTTTGTAAAATAGCAAATGGGGAAATTCCTTCCTCAACCATTTATGAAGATGATATGTTCCGGGTCATTCTGGACTTATCTCCGGCCACAAAGGGACATGCCCTGATCATCCCAAAAAACCATATGGCAAATATCTTTGAAATGGATGAAAGCACGGCCGGAAAAGCTTTTGTTCTGGCCTCCCGCATTGCCAAAGCAATGAAGGAAGCACTTCATTGTGATGGTCTGAACATCGTTCAGAACAATGGAGAAATTGCAGGTCAGACGGTTTTCCACTTCCATATGCACATCATTCCGCGTTATGAAGGGGACAATCAGAATATCAATTGGGTTCCGGGCACCTCGGAAGCCGATGAAAGAAACGCTGTTGCTGAACAGATCAAAATTGCCTTAAATAAATAGCAGGGAGACTTACCCATGAAAATTAATCTTCAGGAAATCAGCAGTCTATGCGGAAAAGATTTTGAAAATCATGCATTTATCCGTGGTATGTGGATCGAGCCCGGCGCCATTTCCAAAATAACAACGACTATGGAACAGGAAGGCTGGCAGGAACCTGTCATTATCTGTGACCAGAATACCTATTTTCTCGGAGACAAACTTCTGGAAAATCTGGACAATTATGACCTGATCTGTCTCGACCCCGACGGACTGGCTGCCGATGAACGCAGTGTTTCTCTGGCCCAAAATAAAATTCCGGCAACAGCAGACTGCATGATCGCTCTCGGCAGTGTCACGATCCATGATATTACCCGATACTTAAGCCGGCAATACAAACTGCCTTTCATCTCCGTACCTACGGCCGCCAGCGGCGAAGGTTACACCACCTGCATATCCGCTGTCGTCCACAAAGGCATTAAAGGAAATGTCATGGCTTCTGCACCAACGTATATGTTTGCAGATACAGATATTTTCGCCGCTGCACCGCCGCGCTTAACTGCTGCAGGGTTCAGTGACCTTATGGGAAATCATATCGCTCTGGCCGATGCACGGATCGCTTCTCTCCTCACCGGTGAAGCTGTTAACGAAAAATTATATGCTGCGGAAGAGTCGGCCATAAAACAAGTCATAAACCAGATTGAAGACCTGGCCGCCGGATCCCCTTCCGTCTGCGAACAATTACTGTACGCTCTGATCTTACCGGATATGGAAATTGGTTTTTACGATGCCGTTCGTCCCCTGATGGGTGCAGAGCATCACCTTTCCCGTTATTTGGACATATCTGTTGAACAGCCGAAACTAAACGCCGTACACGGCGAAAAGGTTGGCGTTGGAACGCTTCTCTGTCTGAAAGCTTATGAGCGCTTTAAGACGGCTTTGAAAAATCATCAGCTTGTTCCCGCCGTTCACTTTCCTTCGGCTGCAAAGGAAATCCGAAAAGGTTTCTGGAATACTGAAGTACGCGAGGCAGTCATCCAGCTCAACACACCGGATCCTATGGCAGATATCACCGGAGAACAAGTTCTGGAACACGCAGCGGAGATTCTGCAAATTCTGGATAAACTGCCTGCTTCTCAGGAAATTGAGACCTGTTTCCAGAAAATGGGCTGTAAGATCATGATCGAAGAGCTCGGTATCACCGATGATATGATCCGTCTGGCAATGATATATTCACCCTATGTGTCCCACGATATCACTTTGCTTCGGTTAATGAAATTATTTGAAAAATTTTAACACCACTGGCAGACAAATTCCAGGTCTGCCAGTTTTAATATATCCCCCGAGTACAGAGGATATTCCGTTCCCGCTTTAAGGCGTTCCCCGTTCCGGCATGTCCCATTAGCCGAACTCATATCCACGACCCTGGCTTCCGTTCCATCTCCTTCCAGCCGGGCATGTATCCGGCTGATTTTCAAATCATCCAATCGAACATCCACTTCTTCCGGAGCTCTTCCGATCAAAAAGGGAAAATGTTCCACATGGATGGCCGGTATCTCATTATCTCCGACAGGAATCAGGATAAGAATCCGTTTTGGATCAGATGTTAAGCCAAAAGCAGCTTCAACGTCCCCCAAATCCGGACAAGTTTCTCCGAGACCCAATCCATTCCCATAAAAATCTCCGAAAACATCCGTATCCTTACGCTTTTTCCCGGAAATCATCTTCTTTAATCGTTTTGTCAACTGTCGTGTCCATCCTTCTTTTTTTGCCGGAGCTGACACCTCTGTTTCCCACGTCACATTTTCTTCCCTGACCACCGATGAATGGACCTCTTCCGTGCCGGTCTTCTCTAATGTTAATATTTCCATAAGTTCCGCCGGAAAACACGCTTCTCCATGGACCTTTTGATAAAAGGTATAGGCCCACAATACGGCTTTTTCATTGCCATAATCCACATAATTCAGCCATTCTTCCGACACCTTTTCCATTTGATGCCAGAAGTCCTCCCCATATCCCGGTATGTAAATATACTCCCAATGCTCGCCACTTCCGAACATATAGGCCATTTCCACGACCAGATTCGACGGGTCCAAAAGATACTCGTCAATCGTTTCCATCACCCGTACCAATGATTTTATAAAACTTTCCATATGGGCGCAGGTCATGCGCCCTCCGGATAAAGTCTCCAAAAAAGAATTCTGATGATTCAATACATAGACCAGACTCTTTTCTTCATTTTCTTCAACCTCATAGAATGTGAGCAATCCGGGCACAGATTGTTTATATAATAATATTTCTTCATATTTTTCTCCGTAAATTCCTTCTCTGTCTACCCGGAGATAGGTATTTTTTAAATCTTTATCTCTGCGGTTTTCACGATTCATTCGTCTTATCCTCCTGAGTCTTTTCTCCCTTTCTCGGCAGAGCCCTGCTTTTTATGACTGCCGATGAGGCTCTGACCGTACATGGAACGCTGTATCTCCCAATTTGAAAATCAGACTGAATCTCAATCTGAAGCTCCCGTCCGGAAAGACTCTTCGACACATTGATTCCCTGGACTTCTCCGCAAAACAGTCGGCCCGCAAGCATTCGATATCCCTCAGCCTCTATCGTTTCATGGCTTACCGTCCCCTCCCGTTTCATCATCTCATAATCCACTTCCCGAATTTTCGGATGGGCGTATCTGCCTTCCCATAAACTCCCGTATAAGGCCAATTCATCCGCTGTACTCTGCATCAAAGCCCTGTCATGACCATAAAATCCAAACATGATCACTAAGCCAATACTCAGACATATAAGACTGATAATCACTGTCCCTTCCACCGTGTAACTGCCACGTCCTTTCCATTCCAAAAAATTCATAAAAACCACGCTCCAACATATCCCAATGCTAAAAAGGGCACACAGGCCACTTTTGATTTTCTCCGAAGTCTCCCTACTGCCATCATCCCCATAGAAAAGATAAATATACCGCACCCGGTCACCGCAAGCATTCTGCAGCAAAATTGGACGCCTTCCATCAGACCTGCTCCGACGATCAAAAGACTGTCCCCCGCACCGATACATTTTCCAAACAGCTGCCCGGCCAAAAAAACCGCAATTCCCGGAACAGCCCCCGAAAGCCAGATTACCGCCGAATCATCCATATTCGCCAATTTTGCCAGCACACCGACGACTATAAATCCCATGGCCGGAAATACAGAGATTTTTTGCTCCCGTAAATCTTCATATATCGGCCAGAAAATCAATGCCGCGCTGCATATATGCGTTATCATCATATTCATTCACTTCCTTCCCCGCAGCGGCTGCATGGCACACAGCCCCGGGATACGGCCTCCTCAACAGACATTCGCTCCACGCTTCGTTTCAATCCGCTGCACCCCAGCCGACTATGATAACAGTCACCAGATTCTGTTACATAAAATGTTCCGGCCATGCCGCCAATATCTTCAACACATTTTTCGCACGGCGGATACTGCTTTGCTTCGCTCTCGCTGACCATATAAATTTTCAAATGAATATGGCTGCACAACCGATCTTTATGGTATACACGTCCATATTCGGTGACGTACACATTTTTCTGCAGCCCATCCGGATTACCCCCATCATGCCCGGGCGCATATCCTGTCCATGCCCGAACATAGACCTGGTTTTCCAGAGGAATGTCCGGAACAGGTATCAAACCGTTAAAAAGTTTCACCCGATATCGAACCTGAATCCGCAGCCATTCCCCGTCGTTCAGTACCTCTGTCCCTAAAAAATCATATCCGGATACGGACCGGATCCCTCCGCTTTCCAAATCCTCCAAACTCTGAAGTCCAAGCCAAACCTTTGCCATCCATCCGGCACGTACCACAGCTTCATTTTCTCCGGCTTCCACCGCCAGTTGCGCTGCCGTATCTGCCAATGACTGCTGTACCGTCTCATGAACCCGTACTGCCGAAGTAAGGTAAATAAATGCCGCCCAGACAAAAAGGACTAAAGGGAACGCTAACGCTGCCTCAACAGACATCGAACCACGAATCTTCAAATTCTGGCGAACCGTCCCGGGCTTTCGAAGAGAGTGACGGCAGAATGCCCTTTTGACGCGGAGTGTATATGTTCTTTTGGTAAGATTTTTATTGACATTCTTTTTATATAAAGCAGGTATCGCCTTTTCGTTTTTATTTTTTATTTGATACGTCTTAAAGGACATCCCGCCCTCACCCCCTTCTTTAGTAGGATAATGCAGCCTGTGTTCTGCCTTCTATTCCGATCCCGGCATCGTAATAAAATACGGCCTGAATGCCATAGATACAGTCAGACATCCGAAAATCCGGATAATCCGGCAGGAGACGGATATTTTTTTCCATCAAATGGGTCATCCGGCGGTATTTTGTATCCCGTTTTGTCAACATCAAAAACATCTGGAGATAGCTTTCATAATCCATTCCTGTTTCGCCATTGTTTCCATCCAGAATATTGCCATTCAGACGCATCATCTGTTCCCAGGATAAATACCATGTCTTATCATCTTTCATCACCGGTACTTTTCCGCCTTTCAGCAGCGTTCGACAGTCAGCCAAAGCTTCGGCAAAGGCCCAGGCGCTTTTTAAAAGAAATGCAACAACTTTCACAAACTGTGGTATCAGCAGCGCCGCCGACAGTAATGCCGCCGTCTCCTCTGCCTGCAGGCTTTTTTCAGCAGACATCAGTATATAGGACAAATTCATAACGCTTCGGAAAGCCAGAAGTTTCCATAAAACCGTTTTTAAATTCTCACTGTCACTATCGTTCCCACTAATAATATATTCCACTTCATAATCTAATACCCGTTCATGTTCAATGGGACACTCTTTTGATGCGGCATTTTGAAAAACATCCATAATATACATCTGGACCGCCCCATCCTCTGCCATTTCGCGGATTCCCAATTCCGGCTCTAAAATACCGTCCCATTTTTCCATCAGATTCTGAACGCTGGCAGTCTCCTTAAAGTCAACGGTTTCCTGAATACGCCGCCCGGCCTCCGGAAAAGACACATCCGTCATCCCGCAGCTTTTTTCTGATACGGTAAAATTTTCCGGACAGGCCGCGACTAAAATTCCCTGATTCCATATTTCCATAACAAAGTCTCTTGGATCCGTGACCGGCTCCGAAGTATCGGCGGATATATCTCCTTCTTCTTCCGTTCCGCTCTGTGTTTCCGCCTGTGCAGTTTCAGCCTCGGCCTGCTTTTGATTCAGCTCCAGTACTTCCCCATCCTTTTTGTTCTGCCACTGACTCATAATATATTGAATTCCCTCCGATATGAGCGCATCTGTCCAATCCATAGAAATCTCTCTTAAGAAAAAATCCCAATCGCTGTCAATGAGCATTGTAAATATAGGTTCATCCATATGTGCATTTCCTTCGGAATTCATCCCCAATGATGTCTCCAGATTTTCATCAAATACTGTCAGAAGCTCTTCCTCCAGAAGCTCCTCCTGAAATATTCCCCGGCCAAAGCCTCCATCCACGGATAGTATATGATAATAATCCCGAAGCGGCTGCTGATATTGTGCAAGAAGACTGGATACGCTTAAGGCTGCCGCCCGTTCCGCATCGGCCCGTCGGGCATAAAATAATGCGGAGCGGTACTGAGCCATCAAAAGGCTTACAACAACCATAAAGAGCAAAGCCATAAATACAGTCACCTGTCCATCCGGCCTGCGGCTCATCATATCCCTGCACTTTGGCTGGTTATCCTGCTGAAAATATCATTAACCAGCGCCGTTAACTGGGTTTTAAAAATCAATACCAGTCCTATCAGAACCACCAGTATTAAAATGATTTCCACAACGCCAACACCATCATTATCTTCAAAAAAATTTCTGATTAAATTCATAAATACCTCCTAAAAACTCATGGATAAAAATGCCGGTATCATTAACACGGCAAAGACAACGGTCATCAACAAAATCATTGGCAGGATCAGGCGGGTCCCCGCCTCTTCCGCAGACTTTCTTGCATTCTCTCTGCGCAGCACCTCCGCTTCGGCCACTTCCTGTGTAAGAAGCTGATTCATCCCCTTTGCTCCCCGCTTTACTTGTTGTATGAGCAGTGATGACAGCCGGATATACCCCTGTGTTCCGCAGCGTTTTCCAAAACTTTCATAAGCTTTCAGCTCCGGGATCCCATAATTCATCTCTCTGAGGGCCATCTCCATTTCGTCATAGCCCCATCGGCTTTTTCCTGTCGTTTCCCGCCATACCTGATAATCCGATATCATTTTCTCCCAGGCCGCCCGGACAGTCATTCCGGAACTGATCAGCAGCACCAGCCGATAGACGATTTCCGGATAATCCTGCCTTAACCCATCCTCTCTGTCTTTCATCTGCTGCATATGTTTTTCTTCCCGGGAAAAATACAATAAAGCGACGCATAGATTTCCGAAAACAAACACCTTCGGCCATATCGGCATTTCTCTTCCATACCATGTAAGCATGACATTCCCCACATTCTCGGGTAAGTTTAAAGTCTCCTCCGTCGCCAATTCCGCCTGCTGCGCTTCCAATACTTCAAGAACAGCTTCCTGAAATACTTCCTCTTCATTCTTCTCCGGACAGATTACCGTGACCGGATAATCTATCATCCTCTCTTCCGTCCCATAACTAAGAATCGCACGAACTTTTGTTTCCAAAGGCGCCTGCGCTCTGGCTTCTTCCGTAATCCTTCCATCCGTCCGAATCCACCGATAGCTCTCTGTTTCCCAACGGACCATCAAGCCAAGTTCTTCGATCCGTGCCGGAAAATACAGATTTTCGGATACGGCCTGAGCCGATGTATTATCTCCCAGCCATACACTGTCCAGCCAGGCCTTTCCCTGCTCAAAAACCTTTTCAAGTTCCTCTTCCCTGTAACGGCGTTCTTTCAGCAAAAAATTTATCGGAAAGTTTCCTTCCTCCGTTCGGATTTCCATTTGAATCTCCGAATCTCCCATCCCCGGAGGATTTCTTTCCAATACCCGAATCGGTTCCGTCCCTCCGGACCGGCTTCTCAGCCAAAGCGCCGTCGTAACTCCCCATACGGCAACAAATCCGGCAATCAACCATTTCTTTCGTTTATCCATCCGGATATCCCCCCTACACATCCTTTATTTTTAAAATTTTCATTCCGAGACCACAGGCGCCAATATAAACGCCCAGACAGATTGTCATCAGCAAAGCGCCCGCCATATTTTTGTACAGCACCGACATGAATTCCTGTGAAAAAATCCGCATATACAGGATGATACCCGCCGGAATAATACACATAAATAAAAACTCATTCCGCTTTGCCCCGATAAGGCCTTCCATTTCATAAGTTATTTCAATCCGCCTCTGAATTTTTTCCACACTGTCCCGAACAAGTATCGCCAGATTTCCTCCCTGCTTTTTCCCAAGAATAAGAATCTGAACGAAATTTTCTATATCCCTGTCATGACACCGGGCCGCCATTTCTTCAAGACATTGATTCACCGGTACATTGCGTTCCATTTTTCGACAGACAATGTCCAATTCCAAAAACATCCGGGATTTCTGTCCAAGGCTGCGCTCTATATCTTCCAGCGTACGTTTCAGGCTCTGCTCGACCGTTGCACCGGCAGATAAAGAACTGTAAATGGAAATCATCACATCTTTAAAATCCAACGCCAACTGTTTCTGACATTTATTTTGTTTATATGTACGCATTTTGGGGAAAAACAGCAGATAGCCCGGCCAGGCCACCACTGAAAGAAGAATCGTATCATAAAACATCCAGCCTGCGGCCGCACATATGACGATCCATAAAGAAAATAACTGTAAGTGTTCAAATAAGGTCAGACGATATATGCCTTCATTGGTAAGCTTCAAAGTCCGCCCTCCAACTGCACAGCCGCAGCTTCCAGTTTCTTTCGATGTACAAGAGCATTTCCGGATAACACCAGACGGCCGGAAACCGATGGTATTCCTTCCATATAGCATGCCTCTTCCCGAACAAAATTTTTATCCTCCTTCTCCGTTGTCTCTTTAAATACAAACAATGGATTTAACCGGATTTCTCCATTTTCATATCCAACAACCTCTGTAATTTCTGTCACCCGACGGCTTTTATCCCTCAGACGCTCCAACTGGATGATAATATCAATGGCTGAAGTCAATTGTTTGCGTATAGCGACCAAGGGTATATCTGTCCCCATAAGAACCATCGTTTCCAGACGGCTGAGCATTTCCTCCGGCGACCCGGAATGTCCTGTTGAAATGGAACCATCATGTCCGCTGGACATAGCCTGGACCATATCCACACATTCAGCTCCGCGCACTTCTCCAACGATAACCCGGTCTGGTCGCAAGATAATTACACGAAAAAAGGACCTATTTTAAAAGGTCCATTGTCTTT
This sequence comes from uncultured Lachnospiraceae bacterium, assembly GCA_958426095.1. GTDB lineage: Bacteria > Bacillota > Clostridia > Lachnospirales > Lachnospiraceae > Frisingicoccus. The sequence continues at coordinate 10,993 of CATZYB010000001.1, read as the reverse complement.
CTACTTATTTTTATGTTATAATCTTTTTTGATGGGGAGCGGTGGCAAGCCCGCCCTCCTTGTCATGCTCTGGCTGATTTATTCAGCCTTATTTTTTTCTTTCGGCTTTGCTCCAACCATTCGCCGAATACATTCCATGATTTCCTCTTCCGTATGTCCTTTTTCAGTCATCCATTCAATCATTTCCTTTATGGTTCCTTTTTCCATATCCTCCATGTCGTTCTCCTTCCTCCGCTTGCCCGGTTATTGTCATTCGGTTTCTCCTCCTGACAATTATATTATATCATTATTGGTTACCAATGTCAAGTATTTTTCTTCTTTTCTATAATTATTTTCCCATTTTCAAAGGACACTATGACACTTTTATCCTCCGGTGTTACCCCCAACTCTTTTACCATTTCAGCTGGTAAACTTATCTTATAATTCACCGAGTTCTTTCCGGCTGTTCCTCCGGCCTTTGCAATAATTATATTTCTTTCTACCATTTTGTACGCCTCCCATTATTGGTTACCCATATCATACTATGATTGGTTGCCAAAATCAAGAAGGTATAAAAAATAAGGCCCCCGGAATTCCGAGAGCCTTTAAACAAATCAGCGATCAAGATTCAATGGCGTAGTACCAATCAGTACCGCCCAAATAACCAACACCCAGTCCATAGTGTTTCTGAAATTTCCCAATGGCCTGCATTGTCACTGAGCCAGCATAACCGTCTTCCGTACCTGCACTAAATCCAAGCAGATTCAAGCGATTCTGAATCCATTTAACTAAATCAGTACGCTCACCAGCTTCCACCGTGTGGTTTGCCACAGCCTTATAAGTTACCGGTCCGGCAATCCCATCTGCAACAAGATCATAGCCTTTGCACTGTAAAATTCTCTGCAAGTTTTTCACTGATGGATCATATTCCCCCGAGAACTTCATTTGCGGATTTGGTCCACTCTGGCCAACTGCATTCTTTCCGGCCGTACCGGTACTCGTTGAAGTCGTGGCCGCTGGCTTAGTTTCCACTTTTACAACTGTTTTATTGTCAATCGCTTTTCCTCCCACGGCCAGCGAGATCCGGTTTGCACAGCACCGCGTAATATAATCAAAATTATCGTCAAAAATTTTCATATCGGATGTGCTGTCAATAAATCCGAACTCTCCCAGTAACGCAGGCGACACCGTACCACTTACAACATATAATGAGCCTACGGCAGACTCCGTATGCTTTTTAACTCCAGCGCCGTATGTACTGCCACGCAACGACCAAATCTTTGCCATATCTCCGGCCAGAGACTTTGCACAAGCCAGCGCACAGTTATCATTGCCGCTGACGAAGGATTCGTATCCCCGGCCGCCACCGGCGTTCTGATGGAAGCTCACAAAGATATCTGCCGATTTACTGTTTTCGTGCGGTACATAGGTATCCATGTACGGCGATACATCCCGGGTATACCAGACGGTATGTCCGGCACCGGAAAGCAGCGCTCCGACTGCTCTCGTGAGTTTTTCCGCCTGTACCGCTTCGCTTCTTCCATTCGCACATGCTCCCGGGTCATTCCCGCCGTGACCTGCATTCAACCAAATCTTTGCCATAATTATTCCTCCTCATCACTATTAATCAATTTTTCCGTTACCGCCAAGCCTTTTACCAAGACTGTCGGCACATCATAGCCACATTCCACCAGATTTTCCAAAATGCTTCGGGCCTCATTGACCATCAGGCAGGCTAGTGTAAACCATCCGACCATCTCCAAAAAGCTCAGGTCTACATGTAAAATATCTGTTCCCATGTGTACAAACACGTAAGATATGATAAACGCTACCAGGATTATGGCCCAATATCCAAACTTCTTCAAAATTCCCTTTAATCCTACGGAACTGCTTTCTTTCTTGAATTTCCTGGACTTATACCAGCCTGTCAACCAGTCAAGCATATTAAAAACTAAAAACGCAGCGAATATATACCAGTAAATTCCGAATATGGCCGTCATAACAGTAACTGCTGCTCCGACAATCATGTTATAAATATCGATTACTTTCATGTTTTCTTTCCCTCATTTCCTTTTTTTATTTAAAAAACAAGTGCGTCTTTGGCCCAATTATAAAATCATACGCATCAACTCCTGATGCGGGAAATTTAAGAGATAACTAAATAGTAATTTAAATGACCTCGATCGGCTGCTGAAACAGCGGAATTCTGGTTTTTTTAATATCGGTGATACAGGATTAAAAATTGCATGGGGCAATGTCACGGTTGATGAAATCAAAGCAGGTGGATATACCGCCGGGACCGGAACATTTGCAACGGAATTCAGTTCAACTCCAATGGTATTTGCCAGCATCGAAGGCGGAGTTCCGCAGCTGACAGCATCGGTATTTGGCCGCACCAAGACCGGATGCACATTATGGATAGCAAACCCAACAAATGCCGTCGTGACAAATCGTATAGCGACTTATTTGGCGATTGGGTATTAAATGTAGTAAAAATAGCAAAACTGCTTTAATGATAATAGTTTTATGCTCTGTAGCCCATTACATGTATCATAACACCTACATTGCTATTTGAATCTACAGAATCCATACTCACTTGAGCCGTAGTGGTGGTCCGTCCATCTGCACCAGTCAATGTTCCGGCCCACACGGAATGGCAAAGATGACCGTTGAATATTGGAAATACTATGACAGAATATTCAGCGTCTTTCATTGGTGTTGGCAAACTTATTGTATTTGTTTTTGCACCGGAACCCGAGGATATAGTCGCATATCTCCAAGCATGGAGCAATCCATTTTTATATTCTATGTATGTCCATGGAGACGATGCCTTAACCTCTGCGGTTTTACTATTTAGTTATCTCTCAATACCTCCCGACTTTAATTTATACTATATTTATCAACTACAAAGGAGGATCACCATGAAAAACGAACTTATCAATAAAATTCTGGATTCCATGTGTCCGTACTTGGGTTTTGACCAGATGCGGCGACTTAAAACCGTATTACATATGGCCATATATGAGTATTCTATCTCAAAAAAAGAGACCGATATCATCGTCCGTCAGCCGGACGGATATGCTTATATGGAAAAATTTCTTATGTCCAAAAGTTCTGCTGGCCTTAGCCCAAACACCCTTAAAAACTACCGTCTGACCATCACCATGTTTCTGGACGCCATCAGCAAGCCGCTGGCTGAACTAACCGATGACGATTTTATTTGCTATCTCGAAAGATACCGTCAACTCAGACAAGTATCTTTCTCCCGGATCAAAAATATGCAATCGGCCTTGTCCAGCTTTTTTACCTGGCTACATAAAAAGAGGTACATTTCATCAAACCCTGTCGCTCAACTCGACAGCATTAAACTGCCAAAAACCATTAAAAAACCGTTTTCCGATGAAGATCGTGAACTCTTAAAAATCAACTGTGGACAGCTCCGCGACCTGGCCCTGATGGAATTCCTCTATTCCACTGGCGTCCGTGTGTCTGAATTGACGGCCTTGAACCGATCGGATGTCAATTTCTCCACCAATGACGTCACAGTTTTTGGCAAAGGTTCTAAAGAGCGCGAGACTTACTTTACGCCATCCGCTGGCATATATCTTAAAATGTACCTCGACAGCCGGACTGATGACAATCCAGCACTGTTTGTATCGCTCCAGCGTCCTTACCGCCGTTTATCAAAGAATGGTGTCGAGCGAATGTTTCGGGAACTCGGCCACCGCACCGGTATAAGTAATGTCCATCCACACCGATTCCGCCGGACCATGGCAACCAACGCTTTAAATCGCGGTATGCCGATTGAACAGGTCAGTCGCCTCCTTGGCCACACAAAACTTGATACCACTCAGATATATTGCTCCGTGAGCCAAGAAAACGTCCGCATGTCTCATAAAAAATATCTCAGCGCATAGCCTTGGCTGAAATCAAAAAAGTCCGGCCAAAGTCGGGCTTAATTTCCATGCTCTCTATTCTGCTGCCATTATTTTCTCATTGTTTTTTCATTCCTCCACCTGGCAACTAAATAGTAAAACATACAATCTTGTTAAAATAAATGCTATCCATGCTGCAAATTTAGATGATGACAAATACTGGGAGCCTGGAATATGGACATGTCTAACATCCAGTATCGCAACCATTCAAAGCGCTCCGATCAGCTCAACAGGATTTAAACTCATTACAGAGATGATCAGCGCCAACGGAATCCTGATGCAAACTTTAAAATATAACAACGGCTATATTTACTGTAGAGAAAAATACAATGCTGGCATCAGCGAATGGAAAGAAATTACAAATAATACACTGGATAGCGCAATGAGAAGACGCATTATTGTTGGTAGCACAAATGATTGCATGATTGTTGTAACTAATCAGACACTTGAATTTACGGACGGCGCAGCAACCTTTAATGCGGGGAGTATTGGTACTGCCTACGGGAAAACGATCTCCAATGTCTTAGTGCAGATTAAATCAGCCGGAAGCACGGTCATCACTTCGGCAACGGTGTCCGATGGCGTTGTTGCGGTAAAAGCATATAATGCGGGAGCCGACGCGACATATACTGGTGCTTTGGTATGTACAGTGATATTATTTTTGACTTAAAGAATCTTGGATGTATTTTTTTAATCCGTTGATTTCCTGCTGCTGTATCTGTACTGTCTTGATTAATGGTGCGATGAATTCTTCATATCGGAGGCCATAAGTATATTCTCCTTCAATGACTTTTTCGCCAACGATTTTACCGTCATCATCAAAAATATGTTCTGTTTTTGGTGACTTAACAAAACCAGCAAAATCTTTAGATGATATTCCGAGGTCGGCCATTAAAGTTTCAACGTCCTGAGCAATCATGCCATAATGAGAGCGTCCCGATTCTCCATCATTGAATTTGTATGACACAGGATTGAGTCTCATGATAAAATCTTTTGCGGATGCTGGAAGCTCCTTGATGTCGTGCTTTTCATTGCGGTCGGATGTGCTGATGGATGCTACAGCGGAGTATATCTGCCCCCATTTATAGTTTGATGTTCCGAGCTGCAAAGCTCCTGATTTAAATGGAGACAAGTTCCAGGTCTTATCCCGTACACCAAGGCATAATACATAGTCCGATTCGCCGGAGGCCCATAATTGCAATAACTGTGCTGTATCACCAGATATGATGGCTTTATTTTTTAAATAGATTTTATCCAAATATCCGTTGATATCACCTTTTGTTATCTGATGCCAGGTCGCTGATGGCGTGGTTGTTCCGGTTATATATCCTATATAATAGTAGGTACTGCTTTGGCACACAATAAAACCATCAATGTCGTTGATCCCGCCAGGTGCGTTTTGAAGGATGCAGAAACCATGATACCATGCGGCGCTTCCTCTTGGTCCCCATCCGCCGGTATCTTTCCATCGTCCGATATACGTTTTTCCATTATTGCTTTCATTGACTCTGGTGACAAAGTCTGCCAAAGTTGCACATTCCCAACTTCCAGTGGCAGCTTTGGTATTAAGCTTTGTATCAACTTCATCTTCTTTGTAGTATCGATCGTCATGTGTATGCGAGGTTGGCGATTTACCTTCCAAAAACAGATCAATATCTGTTTTTGGGTAATATCGTTCATCATGATCGCTACTGGTTTTATGTTCTCCCAAATTACTATTTAGCTCATTAAGAGCCCCCGGAAGTGTCTTGTTCGTCGTTGTCAGCGTGTCAAAAGTCCACGCTGCAAGCTTTGTTTTAATGGCCGCAATAAGACTGGACCATTTAAATTTTTTTAATGATGCGGTGCCAGAATCTCCGGCCATAAACAGGTCCGCATCGGCCGGAGTTGTCTTTTCTTCCAGGTCTATGACCTTCTTTGTCTCAATTGCATTGGTAGTTGTTGTCTCTGCCATATTTATTCCTCCATTCTGCTATTCTATCCGGATCAAAGCCCCGTCCATATCTGCCAGAGCATAGGCATCTTCGCCGAGGACGTAAGCTACATCTTTAGTTTCCACCAATATGGTAAATGACTTTTTGATTTCCACCGGATTCGGGGTTATCTGTACACCGTCAATGATAATATTTGCTTTCATCTTAATTCACCCTCAGTCTCACTGGGTCCACCCATATTTCGTCGGCGACCTCATAAATATACTTAAATTTATATCTTCCGGTGCCTTTTGGCTGTACCAATGTATCCAGCTCATGACCGTTGATCTCGCATTCTCCTTCAGCTTCCAGCACCCCCATCGGATTATATAATTCCCACCGGGCACTTCGGATTGAAAAAGGGATGTTTTGACCACATTTCGGTCTTATGACGCACCGGAGATGGATCTTCTCACCGAAATCAACATACTTATCCGCCACATATTCTACACTCAACGTTGTATCCCCCTTCCTTCAGCTCCGCACGGTATCCCGAATCCAAAACATAGGCCTGCAGTACGTGACCACATATCGCAAACAGCATCTTGCATTTATAGGCCACATTTCCAGCCTCATCCTCTGCATACACATCGACAATGTACTCGCCTTCCAGATTTGAGGGGACGGTGGCGCACCACCAGTCCCCTTCTTGATGTTCGAATGCAATCTCGATCCCATTGGCTCTGCCGAACACTCGCTGAACCATAGGCTTAATCTGTCACCTCTACAGAGATGATAAATGTCTGACCGGCATCTACTGGATTTGGAGTAATGGTGATCGCCTGAATCACTGGTGCGCCCGTATCCAATGTGACATTTCTGGTTATTGTGGTCTTCTTGCCTGCCTTGTCGGTGGCTACTACTGTAATAACATTTGATCCAGATGTCAGCGTAATTGTCTTACTGAACGAACCATCTGCATTGACGGTCGTACTCTGTCCATTTACGGTCACTGTTACCGGTTTTGATGTGACGTCATTAGTGATACCTGTTACTGTCAATGTTTCTTCGTTTGTTACAAGACCGTCTGTCGGATTTGTCACAGACAATGTCGGTGGAACGGTGTCGACGGTAAATGTCACGCTCTTCGCCGCAGCGACATTGCCATCATTATCCGATGCATTAACTGCAATCGTATGTTCGCCGTCGGACAGTGCCGTAGCTGGAGTATATTTGCACTCGTATCCGCCGGTGACCGATGTTTTTGTAATCGTAACTTCCTGACCGTCTACAGTAAGTTTAATTGTATCTGCATTTACGCCAGAATCATCATCCGTAACCTTAAATGCGATTTCCGGATTGGCATTAGTAATAAACGCAGATGCTGTTGGATAAGTAATCGTAATAACTGGCGCTACCTTCTCCAGGACTCTGATTTTTAAACTCTCTCCCAATGTGCTGTGGGTCTCGCTTACTGTCGTTTTATTCCCCGCATCGTCTGTGGCCACAACTGTTCCGCCGTATTTATGATCTGCCTGCGAATAACTGGATTTTGCAGGTGCCGGAATTGTTCCCTCATATTTACCCGTTTCTGAGTTGTACGTCAAATCATAGGTCTGTCCCTGAAATGTATATTTTACTGTGTTTACTGACATGTTTATTTCCTCCTCGAAATATTATTGTATTGATAATACGTTTTTCAAAGTTTCTTTGATTTCATCGACTTCATCCTGCAATGCTTTTCCGGCCGCGGCATCCAGAGCGCCCTGACCCGGAGTCGATGTCGTCGTATTATTGATGAGCGGATTCCTTACATTTCCAATAAGCAATGATGCCACAGTGCCATCCTCCCTTTCTATGTCGTAATAGAGATTTCCGGTTTCGTTGTCATATCTAAAATCCGGCGGATCCGTGCCGTCTGGATAATCGACCCACAGGTCCCCCGTGGCTGGGTCTATCCGCAAACAATACATCCCCGCAGATGGCGCCATAACTCCACTCGGTCCTTGCGGGCCGATCGGAATAACAAAATCAAAGACGGCATCCTTCTTAGTCCCGGAATTTTTGACTACAGCCGCACTTCCCGGTTCTCCATTGATAACCTCACCGACTGTGATACTGGCCGAAAAGTCACCATTCACCGCTTTCTGTTCCATGGTAGCTATTGCTTCGCGGGCATCCTTGGCCGCAGCCTTTGTGTCCTCTGTGGCTTCTCCCATCTTGGCAATAGCCTCATCCAAAAATGGCATCCCGTTCTCGCTGACGATCGGTGTCGCGCTGCGCTCCACACAGATCGGCTGAATAAACGTAAAAAGTTCTTTTCCGCCTTTTGTCAGCCGGAGCTGCATATAAGCTGTCCCGATCTCGGCGACCATCTGCCTGTCCATATCGACCAGCACAGAATTTTCATCGATATTTAACGCAGCTGATGTTGACTGGACACCCTTTTTAGACGGTTTCTCGACAAAGACTCCGACCGAGGTCCCGGCCGGAATATCATAGTCTTTAAACATAAATAATATAGGCAGCGCATCGGTGCCCTGGGTATAATAGATGGTCTGCTTTAGATCACTCCGAAACACATAAGCCTCTACGATGTGTTTGTCCACTTTTTTTCACCTTCCTTCTATCCCGGAATCCACCGCACAAATGCTATCTTCTTTGGCGGCGCCGGTGGCGTAAAAATGTTTGGCGGGTAAATAAATCCCTGGAACTGGTTCCCCGGCGTCCCTGTATAAGTCGTCAGATAAAAACACGGAAAACCATTAAACATCCCCGATGGCGGTATGTTCATTTCTCCATCCGAATTCCAAGCTGAATTTGATACCACGAAGCTTCCGTCATCATTGATCTGCTCTACCACACATACGTGTCCGCCTGGCGTGTATCCAAAACAGGCAATGGCTCCAAGTCTCGGTGTCTGGCCGACCTCATACCCCTTGTCTATAGCGTCAGCATACCATTCATTGGCATTTCCCGTACCGGCTGTAAAATCCGGGTAACTTCCGGTAATCTCATACCATCGCCCGGCGGCATAGGCTGTACAGTTAGCGATACCGTATCCATAACGGTAATACAGATTTTCACCGAAATAATATTTGTACGCTTCGCTTTCAGCATCGCTCATATCCGTTGGTTCATAGATAGACAGCCTCGGTGCAAATGTCCCTCCCGGTGTTTCCGGAAGGATCTCTGACCACTTCTTGGCCTGTTCGGCTCTGGCTGGCTGCGGCGTCGTTGCCGGACGCTCATAGTTATATAAAAAGGCATTGGCCAGCCATTCAATGTCATGGGTGGTGTCCATGGCAAACTCGGCGAAAGAAATAGGATAGCTTGATGTAGCTATCCATGTTACTTCCTGCGCGTCAAAGCACTCCTCGATTAACTTGTCCAACATCCCGTATCCATAGGATTCCGGGTCGTTTAGATCATACCCATGGCTTGTCAGCCAATCCGTGATACGCCAATATGGCGTCCACCCGGCCAAACCCATGCCGTTATACTGATTCCCATCATACGGATTATAGCCATGCTGCCACTGGCCCGGATTTAAGTAAGATTCGGTCATCATGTTACCTAACATAGCCATAATGGCATTTCGTGACGTAAAACCGTGTGCGGCAAGATATGTATAGATCAGGTTAGCGTTATTACACTGGGCCGTTCCAAACCGTTCCATGACGTCTGAGTAATAACCGCTCCCCCAACGGCTTATCCATGACATTTTATCTCACCGCCTTCGGTTGTATAGCCGCCGACCAGTGAGCCACAAACATACTGCATGTATGATCCGTCCGAGAATTCAGCCCGGCCGGTTAAGCCATATTGTCCTCTAACGCGGATAGATTCATTTATTATAAGGTCTTCGGTATTTACATATCCTTTTTCACCGGAAATACCTATAGACGTCTTAATCAGTGTCCCAATCATATAGATCAGGGCGTTCTGATTCATGCTGTAGCCATGGTCACCATCGGAACCGCTGATGATTGGATAGTAGTTATCTCCAACTTGCTGGTACCGAATACTGACTTTTCCATCTGAGTCATCGTTAAGATTTGTGATTGTAAGTCCTCCATTGGCAAATACTAATTTAGATGCGTTCCCCGATTCATCCGAATCGTAAAATGTAATGATTCCAGTATCTAAGTCAAGTTCAAAACCACTCATTCCCTCGACAAAATCCTGGGATTGCAATTTCCCCGCTCGGACACGATCGGCAAGCATGGTGCCCGCTGTGATAAAGTCAGCAAAAAAACCTTTACCAGTTCCAAAAGTCCTCCAATCCCATTCCCGGCCATCTGCCGTCCGCTGGTAAGCGATTTGGAATCCCATTGTTCCAAGGCATAAGGCGCCATAGGTCGGCGAGTTAGGATTCAAGTCCTCAAATATCGTGGCCCGGACAGCAGACGGTTGTGCCGCGGTAGCTTGGGCACGCATCTGTGTCCTTATGCCATCCAATATTCCCGCAACTTTCTCCGCTTTTACTGTTCCATTTTGATTTATGGCCTCATCCACCCGATTCAGCGCCGCTTCCAAGTCATTTATATAATTATAGACAAAATCGCCTATTTCGACGGAGTCATTTTTTTCTCCTATGCAATCGTATGAAACTTTTATAACTCTTCCGTCAGTTTCAATGTCAAGTTCCAGATTTTTGCAATGAGCTGTATCACCTAACCCTACCGTTTCCAGATTCTTCAAGTCTTTATACTCTTCTGTTTTGGATAAATCAATAAGGTCTACCTTGTAATTGCTTGTCGGCTTGTCAATTCCGGTTTCAAATAATTCCTGACATTTCTTTTCTAACGCTGCATTCAACTGCTCCTGGGTGTCGCATATGATGACAGTATCGTCGTCCGAATCACTGGCGTCTTCGCGCATTTTCACTTCCGAGAACTCTACTGTTTTAGTATAGATTACCGGATAATGGTTGATTAATGGACTATCCACCCATGGATATGCGCCATTCATACCGTAACCATTATAGGATGTCGGGACGATTCTCGTAGTCACACTGGACATGTCAATTTCTGCCTCAATAGATTCACAGTTTAACCCGATTTCTACCCTTATTCCATTGTCAAATCCAATGCGTTCATTCACATAGATAGTATAATTATCATAATAAACTTCCCCACCCCAGCGGTTAATAAAAGCCTGATCC